>CAIYWZ010000001.1 GCA_903930075.1 uncultured Alphaproteobacteria bacterium
AATAATTTTTTTATTAAATAGTATTAGTACATAGGTCTGTTGATAACTATGAATTCATTGATGATTAACAACTTATCCACAGAGTTATACCCCGCTTTTTTCTTGTTGGTCAAGCTTTTCGAAATTATTGTTGATAACTGTGTTTTCCTTTTATAATTCTGTGGATAATTTTGGGATACTTTGTAAGTCATTTATTTATCTTTTTTTACTCACAATTTATCCACAAATTTACTCACAACCCAATTGTGCAAAATTTCGTCATCTTGATTGACAGTATCCTCGAATTCTTTTCTTTCTTCTTGTGTTAATTTCTCGAATACGTTATTCATGAATTTTAGCATCATAAGATCGAGTTCCCTTGTCCCTCGGTGTGTTGCTCTGTAAAAAATTTTCTTAAATGAGTGGTCCATGATGGTTTTTTCCTCTTTTGAATCTTTATTTGCGTCTTCCTCTACTTTAGACTATGTAGGATCTTTTTTTTCTAATGTTTTAAAAAAGCTCTGCGGCGATCGCATTATTGATGTTCTTTATCATATTCCGATTCAATCTAAAGTCTATACTTTTTGTCTCTCTTTAAAAGAACTGCCTCTTGCCAAATCTGACGAGGGAGGAAAAATTTGGGTTAGGGTTCGTGTAAGGCCTTCTTCCCTTGAGGGAAACTCCAGGAAGCTTGTTCTGATGTGCCGTGAAGATCAGCATACTCTGGAACTTGTATTTTTTAATTCAAATCGCCCTGCTCTTTCAAAGATGTTCCCCCTTAATCAAGAACTTTGGGTTTCTGGAGAATTAACCTCTTTTTCAGGTACTTATAGCATTGTTCAACCTAAGCGTATTTATAACAATAATCAAACGGAAGAATTAATTTACCCCTTAACCAAAGGCCTTGTTCTTTCAGCTTTTTCTCGAATTTTATTTCAGTCTTTTCAAATTTTAGATCGAATCCCTCCACACATTGATTGGCTTGATGATGAACTTCGTGCCCAGTTTAATTGGCCCAAATTTGTTGATTTTATGCATGCGCTTCATAATCCTTCTCTTACATTTAGTGACACTATCCGTGCACGGTTGGCGTTTGATGAACTCCTTGCCCACCAGTTAAGTCTTTTCATTGTGCGTAAAAAATTTACGATTTCTATAGAGCCTTTGTCTATCGAAGGCAGCTTAAAACGCCGCGCATTAGAACTTCTTCCTTACGAACTCACTGCCGATCAAACGCAAGTTTTGGATGAGCTTTTGGTTGATTTAAAAAAAGATAAACCCATGAGCAGATTACTTCAAGGAGATGTGGGGTCGGGAAAAACGATTGTTGCTTTTTTAAGTATGCTTGATGTTATCGAATCGGGTCATCAATGCGCATTGTTGGTTCCCACAGAAATTCTGGCCCAGCAACATTTTAATTCCTTGAGTTCCTTAGCAGAAAAACTCGGCGTAACCTTAGGTTTATTTTTAGGAGCCCACTCTAAAGTCCAGAAGAATAAGAATGTGCAAGCTTTGCAAAATGGGGAAATACAAATCGCCATTGGAACGCATGCTCTTTTTCAACAGGGAGTTGAATTTAAATCTCTCAAATACATGATCATTGATGAACAGCATCGTTTTGGTGTGGAGCAAAGACTCAGTCTTCGTGATAAGGGGAATAACCCTCATATGCTCATGATGACCGCCACCCCCATACCCCGAACGATTGTGATGGTGCAATATGGGGATTTGGATTTGAGTTTTTTGAAAAACAAACCTAAAAACAGAAAACCCATTCAAACATCCCTACTTTGTTCTTCAAAAGAATCCGAACTTGTGGATGGAATAAAACGTATCCTTGAGAAAGGAAATCAAATTTATTGGGTTTGTCCTTTGATTGAAGAATCCGAGCATATGGATTTAGCCGATGTTACGGGGCGCTATTTGACTTTAAAATCAATCTTTGGTGATCAGGTTGCCTTGCTTCATGGCCGCATGAAATCAAGCGAAAAAGATGAGATCATGAAAAAATTTGAAGACAATATCTGTAAAATTTTGGTCACGACAACAGTTATCGAAGTTGGCGTCAATGTTCCCAATGCAACCGTTATGATCATCGAAAATGCCCACAGATTTGGCCTTTCCCAGCTTCACCAGTTACGTGGAAGAGTGGGCCGGGGTGCAGATCAAAGTTATTGTATCCTCATCTACGATGCCGCCTTAAAAGGAGATTCTATCAAACGTTTAGAAATCATGCGTTCCTGCGAAGATGGATTTGTTCTTTCGGAAATGGATCTTAAACTTCGTGGAAGAGGAGATATCTTAGGAACGGCCCAAAGTGGCTTTAAAGGGCTTCGATTTTTAGACCAGGAAAAACATCAAGATCTTATTCCCCTTGCGTTAACGTATGCAAGAAAGCTATATGAACAGAAAGAACAGGGTAAAGCCGAACCAAACTTGCTTCTCGAGATTTTTAGACGTAAAGAAGATTACAGAGGCATTTAATTGTTCAGTTTGCCCATGCGATTCAGGAGCATGATATATAACACTCCTGAAAAAGCAGTGATAAAAAAGAAATAGTCCCATGAAACCAGGGTTGCTACATATCCTGCGATTCCGCTGGCAATAATCCTGGATAATGATCCAAAAGAAAGAAGAACGGCATATTGCGTTGCTGTATGAGCAGAAGTGCATAGTGTTGCTAAAAAGCTATAAAAAGTGACGCCACCAATTCCAAGATAAAAATGTTCCACTGCGACCACTACAAAAATCATGGGTTTATATGTTCCCACAAAATATTGAATGATTAAAATCACGCATGTTGCAATCTGCAAAACGCCGCAAAGTTTAAATGTATTGAGCGAGTCATACTTACTGATCAAGATTCCTCCTAAGAAGCCACCTAAGATAGAAAATGGCACACCTAGTAAATTGGCTTGGGCAATGTCAACATTGGAAAACCCAACTTTTGATAGAAATACGGAAGTATATGCACCAAAAATACTGTCCCCTGCCTTATAAAGTAGAATAAAGATTAAGATGTTAACCCATTGATGTTTTTTTAAAAGATCTTTGATCACATCTGCAACAATTGAGAAATAAGAGTTTTGGAAGTTTTCTTTTTGTTTAGATTCCCCTTCGGGATTTAAAATAATGACGATAAAACCTAAAGCAAGAAGAACTGACATCATGACATAAACCGTGCTCCAGGGAAACAGAGATGAAAGGTAAAAGGCACCAGAACCTGAAATCATCAGGCCAATCCTGTATCCAATATACAATGCTGCCGTTCCGTTCCCTTGATGCTCAGGGGCTAAAACTTCAATACGATAACCTCCCAACACAAGATCTTGTGTTGCTGAAAAAAATGCGATGCAAAATCCAAAAACACCAAAGAGAGTCAGATGATCAACCGGATTTGTCTGGGACATTCCAATTACGCTCAGTATAAGACCAATTTGTGAAAGGATCAGCCAACTCCGCCGTTTCCCAATCCATCTTGTAAGAAAAGGGATCGAATATTGATCAATAAAAGGAGACCAAAGAAATCTAAAGGCGTAAGGTAGTTGAATAAAGGCGAGCCCCCCAATTGTTTTTGTTGAAAATCCCAGCTGCGTAAGCCACACATTCATTGTTGCAAGGGTGAGTAGAAAAGGAATCCCGGATAAAATACCAAAAAAAATCATGCTAAAAACACGTGGATTCTGATAGTGCTTAAAGGCCTGTGCCCATGACGTGAAAGAAAAACTCATTTTTTATAGTCCAAACTTAATGGAAAATCATCCTGCATTTTTATCAGCATAAAAAGGCATGGTAAAGATACGAATGTACATATTATAAAGAAAATGGGCCATCCTTGCAAATCGATAATAACCCCTGATAGTGCAGCAACGCATACGCCGCCTAAGCTTTTAATAGATGACAGTTGTGAATAACGGGTGGCTGTAATGTTTGTATTTGAGCACAAATAGGCGATATAAGTCATAAAAATAGAAGCCGCCATGCCAGTTGTGAGTTGTCCAAGGGTGATTGTAAAATAGAGAATCTCAAAATTTTTCCCTGTATAAAATTGCAATAAATACAATAGGGGTGAAATCGCTTCCAGTGTTCCAAAAACGAGCAACGATTTTCGAATTCCTATGCGTATTGTGACCATTCCACCCACAATTCCCCCTAATATTGTGGGGATGATACCGTATATTTTGATGATGTTTGCAATTTCTATTTTTGAAAAACCAATAGATTCATAAAAATTATTTGAAAAACCACTGATCAAATGATCGCCTAGTCTAAAAGAAATCACGAAAAAAAGTATCCAAAATATTTTATCCATTTTTATAAAATCAAGAAAAGAGAGTAACGTTGATTTTAAAGATACCGTATCTTTTACAGATAATGGGGGTTCAGAGCTCATCAGAATTGTGATGACGCCAATCAATCCACAACATGCAATGAAACAATACGCAATTTCCCATGAGAAATATGAGGCAAGAACCAGTGCTCCTGCTCCTGATATGAGGTTTCCAATACGATAACCCACAATCGTAAAATTGGACCCCAAAATTTGCTGATCTTTGCTTAAAATCTCGACTCTATAACTTGTCATTGAAATATGGTCAAATGCCGAGCAGCTCGAGACAATCAAACCCCAAAAAACCACCATCAATAAATTTTCTTTTGGCGATGAAAGACCAAGCCCAACAATTCCAATCATCATGATGATTTGTGTAAAAAGTATCCAGGAACGCCTTCTTCCAAAGTAATCGCTCAAAAAAGGAAGAGGGACACGGTCTACAAGTGGTCCAATGAGAAATTTAAGACCATGGGGCAAGCTGATGAGGGAAAATAGGCCAATCCACGACATGGAAATCCCTGCTTCCCCAAGGCGGCAATTCAGGGTAGAAACTGTTAGAAAAGAAGGAAGGCCACAGGCAATCCCAAGAAAAATCATACTGATTAATCTTGGGTCAAAGTAGGCCTTCATGGGCATCATTATTCTGGTTTGGCTCTTTGCATTCTTTTCCGATCATTTGGATCAAGATACATTTTGCGCAAACGAATACTTTTTGGAGTAACTTCCACGAGTTCATCTTCTTGAATATAGGCAATGGCTTCTTCAAGTTTCAAAATCTTTGGCGGCGTTAAACGAATCGCTTCATCTTTTCCAGAAGCTCTGACGTTTGTGAGCTGCTTCGCACGCAAGGCATTGATTTCCAAATCATTGTCACGGTTATGTTCACCAACAATCATGCCTTCATAAATGGGCACGCCAGATTCAATAAACATCATACCGCGATCTTCCAAATTCCAAAGGGCATATGCAACCGCATTTCCTGTTCCATTAGAGATCAAAACACCATTTCTACGTCCTTCAATTTGGCCTTTAAATGGAGCATATCCATGGAACAAACGGCTCAAAACACCTGTTCCTCTTGTGTCTGTCAAGAATTCACCTTGATAACCAATAAGTCCACGGGACGGAATAAGGAACGTAATACGTGTTTTTCCACCGCCTGATGGGCGCATGTCGGTCATTTCACCTTTACGCATCCCCATTTTTTCCACAACAACACCTGTAAATTCATCATCCACATCAATCATCGCTTCTTCAATAGGCTCGAGTCTTTTTCCTGTTTCTTCATCTGTTTTGTAAATCACGCGCGGACGGCTGATGGAAAGCTCAAATCCTTCACGGCGCATTTGTTCAATCAAAACACCCAGTTGAAGTTCTCCACGACCTGCAACTTCAAAGGCATCTTTGCCTGGGCTTTCGATAATTTTAATCGAAACGTTGCTGTCTGCTTCTTTAATCAAACGATCGGCAATAATACGTGAGGTCAGCTTTGTACCTTCTTTTCCAGCCAAAGGTGAATCATTGACAGAAAATGTCATGGACAATGTGGGAGGATCAATAGGTTGTGCGGCGATGGGAACAGTGACATCCATGGCGCAAATTGTATCGGCAACCGTTGCTTTTTCAATTCCAGCGATGGCCACAATATCACCAGCTTCTGCTATTTCCACGGGTGTTTTTTCAATACCGCGGTAGGCCAAAATTTTGCTCAAACGCGCTTGTTCAATCACTGTTCCATCCCGGCTTAAAACCTTGATGGGCATGTTGAGCTTTGCTGTTCCAGAGTAAATACGGCCCGTTAAAATACGGCCCAAATAAGGATCGTGGTTCAGTGTTGTGGCCAGCATCGCAAAAGAGCCTTCTTCGCCCTTTGCAACAGGAATACGGTCACAAATTGCTTGGAAAAGCGGTGTTAAATCTTTTTGCTCATCTTTCAAGTCATCCACAGCCCATCCATGGCGGGAAGAGGCAAATACATATTTAAAGTCAAGCTGTTCTTCATTGGCGCCAAGGGCGAGCAACAAATCAAACACTTCATTCAAAACTTCATCGGGGCGTCCATCGGGGCGGTCGATTTTGTTGATCACAACAATAGGCTTCAGTCCAAGTTGCAGGGCTTTAGTTGTCACGAATTTGGTTTGCGGCATGGGGCCTTCAGCGGCATCCACAAGCAGAACAACGCCATCAACCATCGATAAAATACGCTCAACCTCACCACCAAAGTCAGCGTGACCTGGGGTATCCACGATATTTAAACGTTGGTCATGCCACATCAAAGATGTACATTTTGCAAGAATCGTAATTCCGCGCTCTTTTTCTAAATCATTCGAGTCCATCACGCGCTCTGCGACCTGTTGATTGTCACGGAACGTACCGCTTTGTCTTAAAAGTGCATCAACAAGCGTCGTCTTGCCGTGGTCAACGTGTGCAATAATTGCAAGGTTGCGTATTTGAGTCATTTGGATTTATCCTTCTAATAGGTTATAATTACTTGATTTCCACAGGATTCTAGACCATTCTATTTTTTTTTGCAAGTTTTAGTTATAAAACCTTGACAAAATCATCGCTTTTGGTTAACCATTAACCTGAAATTGTGGCGGGCGTAGCTCAGCTGGTTAGAGCGCTAGGTTGTGGCTCTGGAGGTCGCCGGTTCGAAACCGGTCGCTCGCCCCAAATTCTGATTGTCTTCTAACATTTCCTGTATGCTTGTCAGAGGAAAGTGCGAGTTTAGAAACTCTTGTTTGATCTCTAGTACTGTCTTTTTTATGTATAGTACTATTTTGTGGTTTGCATTTGTTGTTGCCACCAACAACCTTAAGGAATCTCTAGAATCAAAATTCGTTATTTATTTAGCAATAACATGCTTTTTCTCATAAAATAAGTGCTTTAAATAGTAAACTATTGTTTATGAATAAAATCTGTAAAATCACAAAAATATCGTAAAATATATGTTATTGAGTGTTGTAAAAATTGAAAAAATTCGATTATACACATCAATTTAAACCAACATCAGTTGTGAATTTTTTAATTAATTGTAATGAAAATTTACAATAGTCGTCTTTAAGATTGGGGGCGTTTATTTTCTAAAATTTTCTTTTTAAGGAACGTAAAAATTCCAAGGGCCCATAACGACAAAATAATGTGACGATTCCATCCTTGATAACTTCGCACTTCATAATCATTCAGGCCCGCTTGTGAAGTTGCCATTTTTATTGAATTTTTCATCAGATCAAATGATTTGTGAACATGAATAATGGTCTCAATCGTGATATTTTGTTTGGCAAAGATTCTATAAAAATATTCACCGTTAATAAACAATAATCGTTTGTATCCTTTATTCAAAGAGGCATCGAGTTCATAAATTTCAAATTCTTTATCCGTTTTCCATTTGAACGCTCTTTTTGCTTTTCCCTCAATGGAAATAAGGGAATCTTTGGGGATCTCGATCATATAAGGCTGGTTATTTTTTTCCATGTACAGGGCGCATTCAATATAATATTCACCGGCCGTGACAAAAGAGCATTCAAAGCCGTTAGATATAAAGTTTTTCAACATTTCAATTGCTTGTTCTGATTTATTTAAAAATACAGTTCCTTCTGGAATGCCTGTTTCTTGGCAACGTTTGAGATTGCTGACCCAGGATTCTGGAAGATGAAGCGCTGCATCAATAATCGTATGTCCCTGCTCTGTTCCATATCCCAAGAATACACCAACTTGAGCATTTTTTATACGACTTTTGCTTTTTTGCATCGCGGTTCCAACTGAAAGATCGCCTCTTTTGGGGAAAGCAATTTCATCAAGTGTTAAAATGCCGTTTTTACCTAATTTTTCTATTGTTGTAGCGCTGAGTTCTTTTTGAAGTATATTTCGATCAAGTTTGGCGCAATATAGAAGATATTGAAAAGAATAAGGAGAGGATTTTCCCATTTTTTTCGAAATTTGCCAGCTATTTTTGCGCGGGACGTTACTCATCAGTCCTTTAACATAGGCACACATACTTTCCCATGTATTGTTTCTGCGTGCTCCTTTGCGTAAACGCAACAAACAACCATCAATTTCTTGCTTGATTTCTTCCCAAAAATCTTCTGACACAGTTTTACCTATTTATTATTCTTATTAATTTATACTCCATTCTTTCTCGAAGGTCAATTGCTGGAAGTTCTTAAATAGATATTGACTTTAATTGTGAGAATATTATGATTTGTTGATAAAAATAAGGATGAAAGAAGTGTTGGTATCTAGAACAATAGCTTGGTTTATGTGGGGTGTGGCCTCTATATTTTATGCCTATCAATATATTTTAAGAGTTATGCCGAATATCATTTTTGAGGATATCATTGCTCAGTTTAATATTGATGCGGCTGTTTTTGGTCAATTTTCTGGCGTGTATTATATTGGATATTCTTTGATGCACTTGCCCATTGGCATTATGCTTGATCGATATGGTCCACGTAAAATCATGACTGGATGTATTTTACTCACTGTAGTTGGGCTTTTACCAATTCTTTTTTCCAACAGTTGGGAATATCCTCTTCTTGGTAGGGCTTTTATTGGGATTGGTTCGTCTGCTGCTATTTTAGGAACATTTAAGATTATACGGATGAGTTTTCCTGAAAAGAAATTCACAAGAATGCTCAGTCTTTCAGTAACAATAGGATTGATTGGCGCAATTTATGGTGGAGGTCCTGTAAGTTATATGTGTAGCTCGCTTGGATATAAAACTGTTATCGAAATTTTTGCGATCCTTGGCGTATTGCTGGCGATTATGACATATATTATTGTGCCGGAAATAAAAAATGAGACAAAAACCACTATTTTTTCTGATATAAAACTAGTTTTTACAAATTTTAAAGTTATCGCTTTGTGTTTATCAGCCGGATTGATGGTAGGTCCTTTGGAGGGATTTGCGGATGTATGGGGAACGCAATTTTTTAAGCAAGTCTATGGCTTTGATCAAAGCCTTGCAAGTTATCTTCCTTCGATCATCTTTATCGGCATGTGTTTTGGTGCCCCTGTTCTAAGTATGATCGCTGAAAAAACCGGTTATTATATGGGATCGATTATCGGAGCTGGAGTATTAATGTTTACTGCTTTTGTAGCTTTGACAACAAAAACCCTAGACTTAAGTGGTATCACAATCAGTTTTTTAATTGTTGGCGTATGCTGTGCTTATCAAATTTTGGCAATTTATAAAGCGTCAACATATGTGCCCGAGAATGTTGCAGGACTTACGACAGCTGTTGCAAATATGATTATTATGATCTTTGGTTATGCATTCCATACAACAATCGGTTTTGTGATCCAAGCTTTTGGGGGTATAAATGATGCTTCGTCGTTTGTTTATGGCATCAATGTAATCCCGATAACATTGGGAATAGGAATTCTTGGTTTTTCTATGCTGGCTTATCAGGAAAAACGTTAACTCACAATAACCTACTTATTACGATTATGACTTTCTTGTATCTGTCATACTTTTGGTGTCAACGCACTTTAAAAGATGCGCAGGGATTAGGAAAGCTGCGGTTGCTATACTTACCAAAAGCGTGAGTGCGAAGGCTTTCCAAACAAATCCACCTGAGATCATAGACTCTAAGAAATAGGGCTCTATATAATAAATCAATATCCCCATAATTGTCGCAGAAATCAAGATTTTAGGTGTATTCTTTTTAAGCTGCGCGTCAATCACCATCATATTTTTCTTCTTTAAGACTGCTGCTAAGAGCAACGCATTGATCCAGGAGGCAATAGATGTTCCAATGGCAATACCTACGTGTTGATAATACTGCATTAAATACCAATTTAGTACAAAATTTGCAACAACGCTAATTAACCCAATAATCAGAGGTGTTGTTGTATCTTTGCGGGCAAAAAATGTGGATGAAAAAACTTTCATCAAGACATAGGCTGGAATTCCAACGCAGAATCCGCACAGCGCATAGGCTGTTTGATGAATATTGCCAGAATGTTCTAAAAATTTTCCATGTCCATAAATCAGGGCAACAAATCCATCTGAATAGACCATGAGGCCAATTGCAATAGGAATAGTGCATAAAAGAACAAATTCAGTTGCGCGATTTTGTGTAAAAATAGCTTCTTTCAACTCATTTTGTCTCATTTGTTTTGTCAGCATCGGAAGAAGGGCAATTCCAATGGCAACGCCGATGATGCTTAATGGAAGCTGGCTGACGCGTTCAGCATAGTTAAAATATGTAACTCCTCCTTCTGGAAGATATGAGCTGAGCAATAGATCCACGTAGAGATTGATGTGAACGACGCCTGCTCCAATCATGCCAGGGAGAAGTTTTTTAAAAAACTCTTTGACCTGTGGTGTAAATTTAGGAATCCTAAATTTTAAAATGATTCCTGCATAGGCACAGAAGAAATACAGCCAAATAAATTGAATAACCCCAGCTCCTAAATTTGCCCAGGCAGCCAAATGCCCTGGAGTTTGAGTGAATCCAACCAGAAATATAAAGAAAATGATAATAAGCAAATTCCCAATACTTTGGGCAGATGCAGGGGCAGCAAAACGATCAATGGAGTTCAGAATGCCGCCTAAAATTGCGGACATTGAGATAAAGATAATAAAGGGAAATGTAATGTGTGTAAATTCAATAACATATTTTAATTTTTCAGGAGTTTTTAGGAGGCCTGGCGTCATGAATGAAATAAATATAGGCATGAAATATTCAATGCCAATCACCAGAATTGTGAGAAAAATAGCAAGAATGGTTATTGAATGTTCTGCAAAAAGCTTTGCTTCTTGTTTTCCTTGTGTGGCCATAGTCCCTGAAAATATGGGAACAAAAGACGAGTTGAAAGCGCCCTCTGCAAATAAACGCCTGAAAATCCCAGGAATTTTTACAGCCAAAAGAAAAGCATCGGATAAAATACCTGCACCTAAAATATTTGCGGAAAGACCATCTCTTACATATCCTAAAAGACGTCCGATCATTGTGTGCCCACCGACAGTCAACATTGATCGCATTAATGACATAATTTACTCCTTATTTTCTGATGTTTTTTAGATCAATGCACTTTAAAAAGTATGCAGGGGTTAAAAAACTAATGGCACTTGCAAAGAGCAAGGCAAAAAGAACGTCTATTTTTCCCAAAACCGATCCACCGACAATATATACATCAAAATAAGGTTGAATACAATAAATTACGACACCCATTATTGCCGATGCGCATAAAATTTTAGGGATTCTGGATAAAAACTGTGAATCGAAAACAAACATCCGTCTTTTTTGCAAAACAATGATCAAAAGAATAGCGTTTATCCAAGAAGCAATTGCCGTTCCCATGGCAATCCCCACGTGTTGATAAGGCCCCATTAAATAAAGGTTAATCACAATATTCACAACGACGCTGATCAACCCTATAATAACGGGGGTTAATGTATCTGAGCGGGCAAAAAATGTGGAAGAAAAGACTTTGACCATCACATATGCCGGCAGTCCAAAGGAGAATGCCGCTAAAGTCCGGGCTGTTTGAGGAATGTTCCCAGGATGATCAAGGAATTTTCCATATCCATAAAGCAGTGAGACAAAAAGATCAGCATAAATCACAAAAGCAATTGCAGCAGGTAGCGTTAAAAAAAGGACCAATTCTGTTGCGCGATTTTGAGTCGTAATTGCTTCATTCAAGTTCCCTTGACGCAGTTGTTTACTCAAAAGAGGGAGCAGCGCAACGCCCATGGCAACGCCTACCATTGAAAGGGGAAATTGATTAATGCGATCCGCAAGATTTAAGTAAGATACGCTAGCTTCTGGCAGATAAGAACATAGCCGCATATCCACGACCAGATTAATTTGAAGAATTCCAGCTCCCACCATTCCAGGAAGTAGTTTTCTAAAAAATTCTTTCATTTCTGGAGTCAATTTGGGGACTCTAAATTTTAATGGCATGCCCGCATACGCGCAGAAAAAATAAAGCCAAGCCAATTGACAGATGCTCGAGAATAAAACCCCCCAAGAAAGAACATGACCAGGGCTTTTTCCAGAATTTACAAAGAAATAAATCACGAAAATAATGCATAAATTTCCAATACTTGCAGCTGCAGCTGGAGCTGCAAATTTCTCGAGAGAGTTTAATACGCCTCCTAAAATTGCAGAGATTGAAATAAACAAAATAAATGGGAACGTAATACGCGTGAATTCAATGGCAAGTTCCAGTCGTTCTGGAGTTTTTGAAAATCCTGCTGCCAGAAGCCCTATAAATTCAGGCATAAAAAGTTCTATGACAAGCACCATGACGGTGAGAAAAAGACCAAGTATAACGATAGAATGCTCTGCAAAAACTTTGGCAGATTGCTTGCCTTTTGTGGCTAAATTTCCTGAAAACATGGGAACAAACGCAGCATTAAAAGCGCCTTCTGCAAACAGTCTTCTAAATAAACTTGGGATCTTAATTGCAATATTGAGAGCATCGGTAATTGCATTTGCCCCCACATATGTTGCAATCAGTGATTCTCTAACATAACCCAAAATACGGCTAATCATTGTATGGCCGCTAATCGTCATGATAGATTTTAAAAGTGCCATTGTGGATCCTTAAATTTAGATTATCATATTGCGTAATTTATATAGCACATCCAATGCTTCTTTGGGAGAAATATTATCAAGATTCAGCTTTTTTACTGATTTCTCGACCAAAGATATTTTTGGGATCTCTAATTGAATGGGCGAAGCGGCCGGAATTGCTTGAGGAACATGGTCTTTTTGAAGACCTTTTAAAATTTCCGATGCCCTTGATATGACGAGTTTTGGCAAGCCAGCCAACGCGGCAACGTGAATTCCATAGGATTGATCGGCTGAGCCTGCTTTGATTTGGTGTTGAAAGATAATTTTTCCTTCCCACTCTGTGACTTTCATCGTATGACAGGACAAATGTTTGAGTTGATGACATAACTCCACGAGTTCATGATAATGTGTTGCAAAAATTCCTCTGCTTTTATTTGCAAATTCTAAGTGCTCCAGTGTTGCCCAAGCGATGCTTAACCCATCGTATGTTGATGTTCCACGTCCGATTTCATCTAAAATTACTAAAGATCTTGGCGTTGCTTGATTTAAAATCGCCGCAGTTTCAATCATTTCCACCATAAAAGTTGACCGACCTTTAGCCAGGTCATCGCAGGCGCCGACTCTTGTAAAAATACGGTCGACAACACCGATATGCGCATGTTTTGCGGGAACAAAACTTCCGATCTGCCCCATGTAGGCAATCAGAGCATTTTGACGCAAGAAAGTGCTTTTTCCTGCCATATTTGGACCTGTTAAAAGCCACATTCTTTGTGAATTTTCTAAAACTGTATTGTTGGGCACAAAATTTTGATTTTCTTGTTTTAAAAACATCTCAACAATGGGGTGACGGCCTTCTTCTACGTCAAATTTTAAGCTTTCGTCAATCGTGGGTTTGCTATAGTTCTGAAGCTTTGCAAGATGTGCAAATCCAAGATAGACATCGATTTGTGCAACAGCTTTTGCGCAGTTAATAATTTTTTCATGAAGCTCTAAAACACTTTTTCTTAAATCTTGAAAAATAGAAAGTTCAAGTTTTAAAGCTTCTTCATCTGCTTTGATGATTTTTTGCTCAAGCTCTATGAGTTCCGCGGTTGTGTATCTTGCGCCATTGACAATCGTTTGACGGTGGATAAAATTTCCTGGAACTTTGCTGGCGTGTGTTGATGTGACTTCAATAAAAAAGCCTAGAATGTTGTTGTTTTTGATTTTTAAAGAAGGAATTTCAGTTTCTCTAATATATCTTTCCTGTAGAGAACTTACAAAAACATCCCCCTCATTTTTGAGTTTTCGGTATTCATCCAAGACCAAATCATACCCAGCTTTGATGAATCCTCCATCGCGCGAAAGGAGGGGCAAGTTTTCACCTAAAGCTTTCTCTAAGGTGATGATCAGATCTGTGCATTCATCCAGATCTTCTTTTAATGCTTTTACAATTGTTGGCGGATTGTGGAGATAGATTTTTAAATCTTTTGCAACATTTAATCCTGTTTGTATTGCAAATAAATCTCTAGGCCCTGCCCTGTCGTAAAAAAGACGCGTTAAAGACCTCTCAATATCTGGGAATGCGCGTAAAATATCCCGGAAATTAGAATTTTCTAGAAAGTATTCCACAGCATTAAGACGCCAGTTAATCAAATCAACATTGGCCAAAGGATTCAGCATATATTCTCGTAAAAGTCTTCCCCCACAGGCTGTGATGGTGTGGTCAATCACACTGAGCAAAGATCCCTTGTAATCGCCACTCAGGGTAAAAAAGAGCTCTAGGTTTTTTTTGGTTGATAGATCCAGATTTAAGATTTTACCATGACTTATTTTTTTTGGGCGTCTCAGGCTTGAGAAAGTCGTTTTTTGCGTCAGAGATATATAATCTAAAAGCGCACCTGTTGTGATAATCTCCCCCGTCTTCAGATCTCCTAGAGATTCGGTGGTCATGAGTTCAAAGACTTCTAATAATCTTTTCCCGCAGGACTGGGCATCAAACTTTAGATGGGGCAATTTAGACCATAAAAATTCACCTTTTATATCTTTAGAAAATTGTTTATCGCTGATTAAAATTTCACTGGGTTCTAAAGAATTTAATTCTTCCACTAACCGTGAAGCTTGGAAAGACGTTGTAAAAAAATCGCCCGTTGAAATATCGGCCCAGGCGAGGGAACACATTTCTCCTTCAATGAAGACGGAAGCCAAATAGTTGTGTTTTTTCGCGGTTAAGAGAACATCTTCTGTGAGTGTTCCAGGGGTGACGATTCTGATTACATCTCGGTTGACAATGGATTTATGCCCACGTTTTTTTGCCTCTTCTGGAGTTTCTGTCTGTTCACAGATCGCAACTTTAAATCCGTGCTTAATCAATCTTGGAAGATATGTATCACATGCATGAACAGGAATTCCACACATGGGCATTTGCGTTTCTTCTTTGCCACGTTTGGTGAGTGTAATATCAAGGGCCTTGGATGCTTCAATTGCGTCCTGGAAAAAGAGCTCATAAAAATCCCCTAGACGAAAAAAAAGCAAGCAATCTGGATAATTCTCTCGAATTTTAAAGTATTGCTTCATCATAGGGGTTTGAGTTGCAAGTTCCATATTTTTCCATCAAATTAAGACGACTATTGTAAATGAATTCACAATAGTCGTTATGTTTAGGCTTTCTTTGAAACCCCCACTAAGGCAGGTCTGAGCAGTCTATCGTGCAAAATATATCCAGGTTGGAGGACTTGTATGATTGTCCCCGGCTCTTTTTCCGCATCTTCTGCCTCAAACATCGCTTGATGGAGATTGTGATCAAATTTTTCACCTTCTGGAGAAATTTTCTTGATGCCAAATTTTTGGAAGCTATTGAGCAGTTCTTTTTCTGTCATTTCAATTCCTTGAAAGAACGTTTTGCTTTGCTCATCATCATTTTGTGGTGCAGCGTTGAGAGCGCGTCTTAAGTTATCAGAAACACTCAGCAACTCTCTTGCAAAATTTGAGACAGCGTATTTATTGGCGTCATCAACTTCCCGGTGGGCTCTTTTGCGAATATTTTCTTGTTCAGCCAAAGCTCTCAAGAGTTGATCCTTAAGATTTGCAATTTCTTCTACTTCTGGGGATACAATGTTTTCTTCCCTGATTTCTTCTGCTTGTGTCATTTTTTTCTCCTAATCTAATAATTTTCCAATTAATTTTGCCGTATAATCCACCATGGGAATAACCCTGGCATAATTGAGTCTTGATGGACCAATCACTCCAATTGCTCCAATGACTTGTTGCAAAGAGTTTTTATATGGAGCAACAATTAAAGAACATCCACTTGTGCTAAAGAGTGGATTTTCTGCTCCAATAAAAATTTGCACGCCTTCTGCCGCAATGGAGGCATCCAAAAGCTCTAAAAGGGAATCCTGCGTTTCGAGAAGATCAAAAAGTGCTTTTACTTTGCCCAATTCTTCAACTTCTGTCACGTCTTGCAAAAGATTTGATTGGCCTTTTACAATCAGTAATCCCTTTGATTCACCTTTATACCATGTTCCAACGCCATTTTGAACAAGTTTTGATACAATTCCGTCAAGTTCATTTTTTTGGACCTCGAGTTCGTTTTGTAAAATAGCTTTTGCCTGCGTTAACGTTTTTCCTGCAAGTTTTGCATTGAGATAATTTGACGCTTCGATGAGCATAGAGGGTAGAATTCCTGCGGGAAGCTCAATGAGCCTATTTTCTACATTTCCATCTTGTGTCACAAGAACAGTGAGCCCACGTTCAGGTCCTAAGAAAACAAATTCAATATGTTTAAAAGCAATCTCTGTTTTTGGCGCAAGAACAAGACCTGCGCATTTGGTAAGACCTGAAAGCGTTTTGATGGCTTCTTCTAAAACTTGGTTTAAAGTTTTTCCTTTGAGTGCGCATTTGGCTTCAAGGGCACTTCGGTCAAGATCATTGATATCTCCCACTTCCAATAATCCATTGATAAAAAACCTCAGGCCAGAGTCCGTTGGAAGCCTTCCTGCGGAAGTGTGCGGGGAGTATAGATATCCAGAATCTTCTAAATCTGCCATGACATTGCGAATTGTGGCAGGAGATAGGGTGAGTCCTAAACGATGGGAAAGCGTTCTGGAGCCAACAGGTTCGCCGGTTTCTACGTAAGCTTCAATAATATGTTTCAAAATATCTTTTGATCTTGAATTGAGCTCAGTTACTTTTTCTTTCATGAACCCTTAATCCGGAAAATGACATGCTACAAAATGATTTGATCCGTGATCTTTAAATTCAGGCCGCACCTGGGCGCACAAATCTTGTGCCTTAGGGCAACGTGTTCTAAACGGGCATCCACTGGGAGGATTAATCGGAGACGGGATATCTCCCATTAAAATTGTTGATTTTTTTTCCTTGGAAATTTTTGGATCTGGAGTTGGCACCGCAGAAATTAAAGCCCTTGTATAAGGATGATGAGCATGATTATAAAGCTCTGAAAATTCTGCAAGTTCTGCCATACGGCCTAAATACAACACCAGAATACGGTGACTAATATGACGCACAACGCTTAAGTTATGCGAGATAAAGATAATTGATGTTTTAAATTCTTTTTGTAAGTCCATCAATAAATTTACGATTTGTGCTTGAATAGAAACGTCTAAAGCGCTGACCGCTTCATCACAAATGAGCAATTTCGGACGCACAATCATGGCCCTGGCAATTCCAATACGTTGACACTGTCCTCCTGAAAATTCATGGGGGTAGCGGTTGATATAGGATCTGGAGAGCCCTACTACATCCATCATTTCTAGTACGCGTTTTTCAATATCAGCTTTACTGAGTTCTTTGAAAAAGATTTCTAAAGGCTCGGAGATAATTTGTTTAATATTGAGTCTTGGATTCAAAGAGGCAAGCGGATCTTGAAAAATCATTTGCATATCTTTGCGAGATTTGCGCAATTCTGTTTCGGACAAAGCGCCAAGGTCTACGCCATCTAACACAACTTTTCCACCAGAAATCTTGACAAGGTTTAAAATGGCTCGCCCTAAGGTGGATTTCCCGCAACCGGATTCTCCAACAATTCCAAGCGTTTCACCTGGCATTAAATTGAATGAGACATCCGTGATGGCGTGTAGTAATTTAGGCTTAGAAAAAAGACTTTTTCTGCCAACTTCAAAGTCAACAGATAGATTTTCTACATGAAGAAGGGGATTTAAATGAGATGACATGCGGCCAATCCTCCAGAGGTTGTAATTTTAAGATCAGGGCGCTCTTCCAAACATTTGGGCATACAAAAATCACAGCGATCTTGGAACGAACAGCCTTTTGAGAGTTGCCCCAAACTTGGTGGATTTCCAGGGATCGCCACGAGAGATTCTTGAACGTTTTGGTCCATGCGAGGGGTGGAATTTAACAAACCTTGTGTATATGGGTGGAATGGATTATAGAAAATATCATTTACATCTCCTTTTTCTACAATTCTTCCTCCGTACATGACATGAACCCTATCACAGATTTGGGCCACAACGCCTAGGTCATGGGTAATCATAATAATGGCGGTTTTAAAGTCCTTTTTGAGCTCCAGCATTAAATCTAAAATCTGAGCTTGTACGGTTACATCCAATGCTGTTGTTGGTTCATCGGCGATCAGAATATCTGGTTCACATAGCAGAGACATCGCAATCATAACCCTTTGACGCATTCCGCCAGAGAGTTCATGTGGATAGGATTTCAGCCGCATTTTGGCTTCTGGTATTTTAACACAATCGAGCATCTCTAGAGATTTTTTTTCTGCGTCACTCCAGGACAGTCCTTTATGATAAACCAAAACCTCACTCATCTGTTTAGAAATGGTTAAGTATGGATTTAAAGATGTCATGGGATCTTGGAAAATCATCGAAAGATGATGTCCTCTGATTTTATTGAGCTTTTCAAGAGGGAGATTCAGAATCTCTTCACCCTTAAAAAGAGCGCTTCCTGAGGCTCTTCCATTGGAAGCCAAAATTCCCATAATGGACATAAAGACTTGGCTTTTACCCGCTCCAGATTCGCCAACAAAGCCTAAAACTTCGCTTTCAAAAATATCAAAGCTGACATTATGAACAGCTTCTACGGGACCATCATTTGTTAAGAATGTTGTTTTTAGGTCAACAACAGAAAGAATAGGGGTTTTCATGTTTTCACTCATCGATCTTTGGGGTCAAGTGCGTCTCTTAACCCATCTCCTATATAATTAAAACAAAATAAAGTTGTGGCCAGAAAAGTTGCTGGGAAAAGAAGTGACCACCACGCTGTTTCCATTTGATCGGCTCCTTCGCTAATCAGCACTCCCCAACTGGTCATAGGTTCTTGAATACCAAGGCCTAAGAAACTTAAGAATGATTCTAACAGAATCACTTTGGGAACGGTGAGTGTCAAAAAAACAGCTACAGAACCAAGAGTATTTGGAATAATGTGTTTTCTGATGATTTGCCACTTGGTAAGTCCACCTGCAACAGCGGCTTCCACAAACTCTTTTCTTTTAAGGGAAAGTGTTTGCCCGCGAACAATTCTTGCCATATCTAGCCATTCTACCGCGCCAATTGCCAAAAAAACAAGATAAATCTTTCGTCCGAAAAAAACCATGAGCAAAATCACGAAAAACATGAAGGGAAGAGAGTAAAATACATCCACAAATCGCATCATATATGAATCCGTGCGCCCTCCGATAAATCCTGAAATTGAGCCATAGGTCACGCCAATAATTAAGCTGACTAAACTTGCAACGACAGCTACCATTAAAGAGATGCGTGCGCCATACATTGTTCTAACGAAAAGATCTCTTCCAACGGCATCTGTTCCAAAGGGAAATCCTTTTTCAAAGTTTGGAGGTGAGCCGACAAAATCCCAATCAATGCTATCAAACGCATGGGGACTTAAGAGAGGGCCAAAAATGGAGAGTATTGTAATCATGCTTAAAACAATTAACGCAACAAATGCTGCTCTATTAGAGAATAAACGCTTTCTAGCATCAGCCCATAAGCTTCGGCCTTGGGGTATATTTTCCATTATTCGTACCTCACTTTTGGATCCAATATTCCATAAAGAATATCTACAATTAAATTGAAAAGGATAATAATGATCCCATAAAATACAACAACGCCCATCACAAGTGTATAATCACGATTAAGGGCTCCCAAAACGAAGAATCTTCCAATTCCTGGGATACCAAAAATTTTCTCAATGACAACAGACCCCGTGATAATTCCTGCAGTTGCTGGCCCTAAATAGGATACAACCGGTAACAGCGCTCCTCTTAGAGCATGACGCGCAAGAATAACTCTTTCTGGTAATCCCTTTGCTTTTGCAGTTCTGATATAATTACTGCGTAAAACTTCGATCATGCTTCCTCTGGTGAGTCTTGCAATATATGCAATTTGTGGAAGGGTTAAGGCGATAATGGGTAAAACCATGTGTTTAAGATCTCCCCATCCTCCAACGGGCAAAAGCCTTAAATAAACACCGATCACAAGACTCAAAAGAGGCGCCATCACGAAACTTGGTATTGTGATTCCTGTCATGGAAAATCCCATAATGAGGTAATCAACGCGGGTGTTTTGCCGCAATGCCGCAATTGTTCCCAAGAAAATCCCAATAATCGCTGCTAAAACGATGGCAATACCTCCAATTTTCAAAGAAACAGGAAACCCTTGAAAAATAAGCTCAGAGACTGTGTGATCTTTGTATTGAAAAGAGGGCCCAAAGTCGCCTTGCAAAATTCCCCAGAGATAGCGCCCAAATTGTTGATACAACGGCTCATCTAAATGATATACTTTGTTTAAATTTGCAATAATTTCTTCAGGGAGCTGACGTTCTTGATCAAACGGTCCGCCAGGAGCCATTCGAATCATGAAAAAGGAGATCCCAATAATGACAAAAAGTGTTGGGATTGCTCCTAAAATTCTATTTAAAATGAGTCTGAGCAAATAACTATTCTCCTATTCTTGAAGGTCTATCCATCTGGAAAGATGGTGGTCCATTGCGTTGGTTTTATAACCTGAAACTTTTTCTGATACAAGAGAATTTGTGACAAAGTAATAAATAGGAGCAATCACAAAATTAGACATCAGCTCTTTTTCGGCATTAGCCAAATTTTCTATTCTTTTTTTGCCTGTTGTTTTTGCACTCTCGTCTAAATACAGATCATACTTTGGTGAAAAATGTCCAGGGGTATTTCCAATGCCGGTATCAGATCTAAATAGGCTTAAAAAAGCGCTTGGATCTTTATAGTCTGCAATCCATCGTTGCCTGAAGACATCGTATTCTCGTTTTTCTTTGGATGCCAAGTATACTTTCCACTCTTTGTTGGTGAGCATGGTCTCGACTCCCAAAACTTTTTTCCACATTCCTGCAACGGCAATGGCAATTTTTTTATTGCTATCGTCTGTGTTGAAAACAATCTCGATGGGTGTGGCTTTATTATATCCGACTTCTTTGAAAATATCTTGAGCAATCTTGTTTCTTTGTTCTTGAGTCAAGCTTTTGCAAGGAACCAATCCGGAGTCGCTTTGGCATTGCATTTCTTGAGGAGCATAGTCTCCTTCAGCTGGGGGAACGAAAGAATAAGCTGGATTTTCATCGCCTTTTGTGATTTGTAAAACAATTTTTTCACGGTCGATTGCAAGGGACAAGGCTTGTCGAATCTTGGGGTTATCAAAGGGAACCCTCGTATTGTTAAATGCATAATAATATGTTGCATACATGGAATTGGATTTATAATTTGCAGGCATATCTTTTTTGATGATTTCAATTTGTTCAGTGGGAACAGTAAATGTCAGATCTAAATCACCCGCCTTAAATCTTTTATATTCAGCTTGACGGTCATCTATTGGATAAAAAATGACACCATCTAATTTTACATTAGCCGCATCCCAATAGGCTGGGTTTTTTTTCAATTTGACATAAGATTGGGGAGCCCACTCTGAAATGATAAATGCTCCATTGCTAACCATGGATTCTGGGCGCATCCATCTGTCAGGATTGCTTTCGATTGTTTTTTGATGTAAAGGAACCATGGATTGATGTGCGACAAGCGTTAAAAGATAAGGTGTTGGCTCATTTAAAGTTACAATAAACTTATAATCGCCATCTGATTTGACCCCTAAATCCGTTAGGGGTTTTTCACCTGTAGAAATTTCTTTAGCATTTTGAATGGGATAAAACATATAAGACCAAGTGGAGGCTGTTTTAGGATCCACAGTGCGTCTCCATGCATACACAAAATCCTCAGCTTTGACGGGGTCACCATTAGACCATTTTGCATTTTCTCTTAAAAAGAACGTATAAGTTTTTCCATCTTCGCTGATTTCCCATTTTTCCGCAGCTCCTGGGATAAGTGCTCCATCTGCGGCTGTTGATAATAGACCTTCTAGCTGATCTAAGATGATTTTGCCTTCTGCTGCACCAGTTGTTTTTTGAGGATCTAAGCTTTGGGGCTCAATGCCATTTCCTCTTTTTAATATTTTTTCAGCCAGAGCTGTGTCGCAAAGTCCAAAAATGATTTGTGTGCATATAGCTATGCTTGTAAACATTGATTTTTTTAACATTTTAAACCTCTTATCTTAAAAATAAATTCACGAAACTATTCAGTGATATCGATCCATTTGGAAAGGTGATAGCCCATAGCGCTTCCTTCATAACCGCTTAGAACCTTGTCAGAGACAAGATTATTCTCAACGAAATAGTAAAGAGGTATAATAGGAAAATCTGACATCATTTGCTTTTCTGCGCCCATCAGATAATCCATTCTTTCTTTCAGGTCTTTTGAAGCCGCTCCTTTGATCATTAAATCATCATACGCCTTGGAAAAATAACCAGCTGTATTGTCCGCGCCACTGTCAGATTTTAACAAGATCAAAAACGTATTTGGATCGTTGTAATCTGCTCTCCAGACTTGTCTATAAAGCTCATAATCTCTTTTTTCTCTGGCGGCAAGGTATACTTTCCATTCCTTATTGGTCAGTTCTGTTTCGACGCCCAAAACAGATTTCCACATACCCGAAAGGGCAATGGCAATTTTTTTATGGTTCTCATCCGTGTTAAATACTATTCTTATGGGCTCGCCTTGTTTGTATCCGGATTCTGCAAAAATCTTTTTAGACAAAGCTTCTCTTTGTGATTGTGTCAAACTTTTGCAAGGAACAAGATCGCTTGTGTCTGATAAACGGCATTGAATTTCTTGAGGTGTGTAGTCTCCTGGGGCTGGTGGAACCATTGAGTATGCAGGCTTTTCATCTCCTTTGGTCACTTGTTTTACGAGTTTTTCTCTATCTACAGCAAGAGCTAGAGCTTGACGAACTTTTGGGTTATCAAAAGGAGCCTTTGTATTATTAAAACTGTAATAATAGCTTGAATACATAGGCGTTGACCTGTAATTATTGGGCATTTGGGCTTTTAATGTTTCAATCTGATCCGCAGGAACCATTCTTGTGATATGGATGTCTCCTGTTTTAAAGCGCTTGAGCTCTG
Source organism: uncultured Alphaproteobacteria bacterium (assembly GCA_903930075.1). Lineage (GTDB taxonomy): Bacteria > Pseudomonadota > Alphaproteobacteria > CAIYWZ01 > CAIYWZ01 > CAIYWZ01. Next base: position 23,290 of record CAIYWZ010000001.1, read on the forward strand.
CTTGACGATCATCTATTGGGTAAAAAATCACGCCATCTAGTTTCACGCTAGATGCATCCCAATATTTGGGATTCTTTTTAAGCTTAACGTGTAACTGGGGGGACCACTCTTCCAGGATAAATGCGCCATTGCTGACAAAATTTTCAGGTCTTGTCCATTTATCGCCATGGGTCTCAACAGTTTTTTGGTGTAAGGGGAACATACAAGGGTGTGACACAAGGGATAAAAAGTAAGGGGTTGGAGCGTTTAATGTTACAACGAGTTTGTATTTTCTATCGGATTTCACACCCAACTCTTCAATTTTTTTTACTCCTTTGCCAATATCGGCTGCGTTGACAACAGGAGAGATAATAAATGTCCAATTGGAAGCGGTTTTAGGGTCAACCATTCTTCTCCATGCATAGACAAAATCATCCGCAGTCACGGGGTCTCCGTTAGACCATTTTGCGCTTTCTCTTAAAAAGAATGTATACGTCTTTCCATCTTCGCTGACTTCCCATTTTTCTGCAACGCCTGGGATCATTGTTCCATTAGACGATACGCTTAACAAGCCTTCAGCAAGATCTCCAAGAATATTTGATTCTGGAACGCCCGATGTTTTGTGTGTGTCCAAGCTTTGAGGTTCTGCGCCGTTGCCACGTTTTAAGATCTTCTCAGCGCAGAGTATTTGAGGGGCATTGACAACAACTTGGGACAAAACAGCTGCCAATATAAATATTTTATTGATTTTCATTTTTATTTAACCTTTCGTTAATAAATTTAAGGGCCACTTTTAACTATATCCCAAAAAATCCTCTATGGCTAGAGGGTTAATCTATTTTTTTGTTTATTTACACTTTATTAACTATTTTGTGATAATAATAAATTTTAAATAGTAACTAAAAATGGGGCATTAATAATGAATGAACTTTTGTGGGAACCAAGCTCGCAGCGGATAAAGAAAACTCAACTTTTTAAGTTTACCCTTCAAATCAATCAAAAATTTGGGACAAGTATTAAAAATTTTGATGACCTTCATCATTTTTCTGTTTCTAACCCGGGTGATTTTTGGAGTGCAGCTTATGATTTTTTTGGTGTGATTGGGTCTAAGGGCGATTTAATTTATAAAGAAAGCGACAAATTTCATGAAAGTCAGTTCTTTCCAGATGCAACGCTTAATTTTGCTCAAAATCTGCTTGTGGCCTCTGGAGATGAGGAGGCCATTGTTTTTTGGTCAGAAGACGGTAAGCGTCTTTCTTATACGTTTACTCAAATTAAACGCATGGCTTTGTCTTTTGCCTCGGGTCTTAAAGAACAGGGCCTGCTCCCTGGAGACCGGGTGGCGGCCTATATCCCAAATATTCCAGAAGCGGCTACATGCATGATGGGAACCGCTGCCATTGGTGCTGTTTGGTCTTCGTGCTCCCCTGATTTTGGGGTTGCTGGCGTTTTGGATCGTTTTTCTCAAATCGAACCCAAAGTTTTGGTCACAACGGATGGATATCTTTATGGCGGAAAAGTTTACTCAAACCTTGAAAAGCTTCCGGGCATTTTGGAAGGACTTCCAACGGTTGAAAAAGTAATTATTATACCTTTTATGAAGATCAAGGCAGAGTTTTTTGACCCGCGAATGATTATGCTTGCAGATTTTACAGAGCCTCACGTGCAGAAAGAGTTTATATTCGAAGAATTTCCATTTGATCATCCACTTTATATTCTTTTTTCTTCAGGAACGACGGGGAAACCCAAATGTATTGTGCATGCAGCCGGAAGAATTTTGTTGCAGCATTTAAAAGAACATCAGTTGCATATGGATATTCACTCTGGTGACCGGGTATTTTATTTTACAACCTGTGGATGGATGATGTGGAATTGGCAGGTTTCAGCCCTTGCAACTGGGGCAACATTGGTTCTTTTTGATGGATCACCTTTAGCGTGTAAAGGGAAGATACTCCTGGATTTAGCCAGATACGAAGCCGTTACCTTTTTTGGAATCTCAGCCAAATATATTAGCGCCATTCATAAAGCAGGGCTTGAGCCGATTAAAACGCACGAATTTCCAAAGTTGCGCACGATCGCCTCCACCGGATCTCCTTTGTCAGGGGAGAGTTTTGATTATATTTATCATTCTTTCAAAAATGATGTTCAGCTGGCCTCCATTTCGGGGGGAACGGATCTGGTGGGTTGCTTTGTCTTAGGGAATCCAATTGGCCCTGTATATAAAGGCGAAATTCAAGCGCCAGGATTGGGTATGGAGATTGATGTTTTTGATGAACAGGGAAATTCTATTGAGCATGGGAAAGGCGAGCTTGTGTGTAAAAAGCCTTTCATGTCAAAGCCCCTGAAGTTTTGGAATGATGAAAATAACGAGAAATTCCTTGCCGCATACTTTAAAACCTACCCCAATATTTGGCACCACGGCGATTATATTGAGCGCACCGTCCATGGTGGGTTTATCATTCATGGCAGGTCAGATACAACACTTAATCCTGGCGGCGTGCGTATCGGAACAGCGGAAATTTATCGTCAGGTTGAAAAAGTGGAGGAAGTTTTAGAGTCTTTAGTGATCGGTCAAGAATTTGAAGATGATGTCCGTGTGATTCTGTTTGTTAAATTGCGTGAAGGATTTGATTTAACCGATGAACTCAAAGCCAAAATCAAACAAAAAATCAAAGAAAACACAACCCCAAGGCATGTTCCTGCAAAAATCATCAAAGCACCCGATATTCCAAAAACAAAATCTGGAAAAATTACGGAGATTGCCGTTCATGATTTGATTCACGGCAAGAAAATCAACAATACCGAATCCATCGCAAATCCGGAAGTACTGTCATTTTATGAGCATTTGGTGATTACATAAGCCCAGATTATTTTGTCATTGTCAGCAATTGCTTCGTACGTTCATTGGCTTGAACAAGCATGGCAGAGGCCATTTGATATTGAACACTCGATGAAGTCATTCGCGTCATTGCTTCTGGAATATCCGCGTCTATGAACTCTGCAATTGCAGATTGCATGTTGATAATATTGGATGAAAGAATATCCTTGTTCACTTCCAGTTGTTTCTGTTGTGCTCCAAGATTTGCGTAGCTTTTATTGACAGCATTCATCGCTTGATCAATCAGAGCCGAGGCTTCTTGAGCGGCAGCTTGTGTGTTGATATCTGCATTGACCATATTCAAAGCTGAAAGGGTTACAGCTGGCAGTTTGATGGTTAAAACGTCTGTTGAAAGCTCGGCGACCTGGAAATCGATTGCCAGACCTCCTCCCGAGCTGATATCAAAGATACGCTGGGAAAGAGGCGTGTTCAATTGAAACGAGTCACCAAGCAGGGCGCTCACAGCATTGGAGAAAAGCACAACTTGTTTGCCGCCGTTGCTGACGTACTTTTCATAGGTATTGATCCCGTCACTGAGTTTAAAGATCCCGCTTAGACCCGATCCCTCTGGTTTATAACTCAAAGCATATTTCCCAGGGCTTGCGGATCCACCTGAAAGAATTCCATCAATTCCTGTTGTCCCCCCTGTTGCGCCAGAGTCTGGTTTAAACTGAGCCGGCGCCGTGCCATTTTGAAGTCCAAGAAAGTTTAAAAGTGTCGTATGAAACGTCACGCCATCTGTTACCGCAGAGGCTGTTTGAGATCCATATTGGAAAACCAGCTTGTTTTCTCCATCTGTGGTGCTCATCAATTCCAGAGTGCCATTATTGCTGGGTAAACTCACGGTATTGGTATAAACTTGGTTTCCAACCGTGATGCTCACATCAAATTGACTTCCATTGGCTTTGACCAAAGCTTTCGTTGCAATCCCTGAAATAAATCCAGTACTGCTGCTAACAGAACTCGTAAATCCATACGTTGAATCTGCAGCTAAACCATTGGCCGTGATTCCTACATTTTGAACCGCAGTTCCACCAAAAGAAATATTGTTTTTTGTGAGTAACGTTTGCAAGTTTGTTGCAAAGGTTTGCGCACTGGTAATTCCGCTTGTATTACCAGCAAAAGTGATCGTCATCGTATTTTGTGAATTTGAAGTGCTGGTCAGGGTAAAAGTACCGCCAGATGATACTTGAATAATACCTTGGTTTTTAAAAATTTCCCCATTTTCCATGGTAACGACAACTTCGTTTGCGTTAATCACACCATTTGTATAGCTATTCACTGTGGTAGTAGATACTTTTCCATTGATGGTCCCAGTAAGATTCGAGTTATTAAGAGGAGCAAAAGCCACACTAGAAGTGATGGTTTCAGAGCTGGTGCTTACAAATACTGTATCTGTGGTAAATGTTGTTGCAAAAGCAGCTGCTGCATCTGTAAAACTCGTTGTTAGTCCTGTAATATTCGAATCAAGAACAACAGAAATTGTTTTTGTGCTGTCAGTTGTGTTGGTGAGTGTGAGTATTCCATTTACGCCAGGAGTAAACGCTGTTGCATTGCTATATATTGATCCATCAGAGAGCGTGATGCTAAATTGATTTGCATCATAGCTGACGTCAGCTGCAGGAGAATCTGTGTTGAGTCCTCCAAATAAAATATTCAAAGCTGTAGAAAATCCTGAAGGAGTGTTGGCTTCTGGCCAAAAGGAGTTAGCGAGAGTAACACCCGGTAAATTATCAGAAGCCGTCACAAATTCTGTAGGAGGCGTGGAAGCAACATCTGGAAGAATCGAGTCAGCATGAACTTTAATTATATTGCCGCCGGAATCATCCGGCAGGTTATAAAAAGTTAGAGTTCTCCCGGCGTTCGTTGTGCTTGTAAAGATTGTCGGGGCGCTTGATGTCATACAATCAACTGGTGTAGTAGTATTAATATAAACTTCTGTTCCGATCGTAAAACTTACTTGGGATCCATTACTTTGAGCTGAACCAGGCATAAAATCAGCAAGATGAATATTACCACTTTTTAAAATAGTCCCGCTAAAATTGAGTGTGTCCCATAATGCTGCGCTAGCTGTGGTTGCAGGCACCATTGTGGTTGGTCCATGAACTGCTGTAACTGTTGCATTTATACCGTTGGAGGCTGTGACAGTTCCGTTAAATCCATTATAGCTTGTACCAACATTTTCCACCGTGCATATTCCTAAATTTTGAACTACAGTTCCCCCCAAAGAATGGGTTGAACTGATTGCATTTCCAGAGGCATCAAAAAGACTGACGGCTGTTCTTGCAAGGATGGCCTCTCCAGCACCGCCGGCGAGCATGGAGACGCCGTTCCAACGGGTTTGAATAGAAATATTGTCGATAAAATCTCGAAGTTTTATGAATTCTTCTCTGGCCATCATTTTGTCGGCATTGGAGAGGGATCCGTTGATGACTTGAGAGGTCAGCGTTTTCATACGTGTTAGAACGTTGGAGATATTTCTTAAGCTGTCAGCAGCCACTTGGATCAAGGATGCCCCTTGCGAGGTGTTTCTTGAAGCCTGCACGAGCACATTCATCGTAGAAGTAAGAGTTGCTCCGATTGCGGTTTCTGCGGCCCCATCGGATGCACGGACAATACGTGAACCAGATGCAAGCTCTGCAATTGCTTTTGCGTTTATATCCGAGCCAACTCTAATACCCCGCTGCGCGTAAATTGATGCTGTGTTTATTGTTGCTGAAATTGCAATAATCGTATTCCTTCTATTTCATTCTTATTTTTAAGAACTTGGACCTTGATGATTTGTGTCAAGTTCCTGATATGAGTTGATTATGCAAGTTTTATGCCGTATCGGATTATTTTTTGTGATGATCGAATAATCTTACTCAGCTTCTAATTTTTCTACAAAATTGGAAATGAGCGGTTCTGTGATGAGGATTTGGGCTTTGGTGATGGGGTCTGTTACATCTTCGATGGTCGAAAGGATTGCTTCTATGGAATGGGCGAGTTGAATGGCTTTTTCGTCGTCTTTATGCCAATATTCTTCTCGTTCTAGTTTTTTAGCTGTGCGTTCTTCAGGAGTTAGATCTTTCCAGGATTTTTGACGTGTTTTTAAGTTGCCGTTTTCTTTGGCCCATTTTTTATAGGATTCTTGCTTGTCTTTCATAAAGGCATCAATGAGCTTCTTAATTTCTTGAATTTTATCGTGCTGAATCTGTTCCAGAACAATTTGTAAATCAAGCGCCATTTGATTTTTTTGGATATTTGCTTTCCATGAGGTTTTCCAATCTTTATCAGATGCAAAAGCTTCATGATTGAACCCTGCGTTCAAAAAACAGACGATCAGAATTTTATTTAAAAGCCTCATTTTTTATCCACCTTTCTTATCTTGTCATTGTCAGCAATTGCTGCGTACGTTCATTGGCTTGAACGAGCATGGCGGATGCGATTTGGTATTGAACGCTCGATGAAGTCATGCGTGTCATTGCTTCGGGAACATCCGCATCTATAAATTCTGAAATCGCTGCTTGCATATTGATAATATTAGACGAGAGAATTTCTTTATTTACTTCCAATTGTTTTTGTTGAGCTCCAAGGTTTGCGTAGCTTTTATTGACCGAATCCATCGCCTGATCAATCAAAGCAGATGCAGCTTGAGCAGCGGCTTGTGTATTAATATCGGCATTGACCATATTCAAAGCCGTAAGTGTTACGGCAGGTAATTTTACGGTCAAAACGTCTGTTGAAAGTTCGGCTACCTGGAAATCGAGTTGCAAGCCTCCTCCTAAGTTGATATCAAAGATACGTTGTGAAAGCGGAGTATCAACATGGAAAGAAGCCCCCAGCATAGCACTCACGCCATTGGAAAATAAGACGACTTGTTTTCCGCCACTGCTGACGGATTGTTCATAAATATTGATCCCATCACTGAGTTTCAAAATTCCACTCAAGCCCGATCCATCAGGTTTATAGCTTAATGCATACTTTCCTGGCGCTGCAGATCCGCCTGAGAGAATACCATCGAGTCCTGTAATCCCTCCCGTTGCACCAGAATCTGGCTTAAACTGGGCAGGAGCTGTTCCATTTTGAAGGCCTAGAAAATTGAGTAAGGTTGTATTAAAGGTCACACCATCGGTTACAGCAGATGCTGTTTGAGATCCATATTGGAAAACCAGTTTATTTTCTCCATCTGTGGTGCTCACCAATTCCAACGTTCCATTATTGGTGGGCAAATCAACGGCGTTCGTATAGACTTGATTTCCAACTGTTACTGTCACTTCAAATTTACTTCCATTTGGTGTCACAGAAGCATTCGTTGCAATTCCTGAAATAAACCCAGTACTGCTGGTGACAGGACTTGTAAATCCATAGGTTGCATCTGCCGCTAAACCATTAACGGTGATACCGCCGGAGTTGCTGGTGGCAAAGGTCGTACTTGTTGTAAGAGTTGTTGTAAAAGCAGTTTTTGCTTCAGCGGAATTTGTGGTGAGTCCTGTAATGTTAGAGTCTAAATTTAATGTAATTGTTTTTGTGCTATCAGTTGTATTGGTCAGAGTAAGTGTGCCATTTACGGTAGGAGTAAATTCTGTTGCATTATTATATGTTGATCCATCAGAGAGTGTGATGCTAAATTCACTTGCGCCATAACTGACATCTGCGCCAGTGCTTGTATCACTTATATTTGTGAGTGCATTGAGTGCTATAGCAAAAGCAGCAGGAGTTGTTGGAGCAGTAGCTCCGTTAGTGAATGTTATCGTCCTGCCAGCATTTGTTGTGCTTGTAAAAGTTGTGGTACCTGTTGTATTTGCAGAACTCAAAGCTGTGGTATTTGTATAAATTTCTGTCCCAATCATAAAGCTGACCTGCGAACCATTGCTGTAAGCTGAATTTGCAGTAAAATTAGCAAGCGAAACATTACCAGTTTTTGCGACTGTACTGAAGTTTCCAGCACTTGAAGTTATAGTAGAAACTCCTGCACCTGCTGCTATCAATGTAACAGAACTATTAGTAACGGTTGTAACAGTCGCATCAATACCGTTAGATGCTTTAACTGTGCCATTGAATCCATACGTTGTTGGCGTATATCCATTATAGCTTGTGACAGCATTTTTAGCAGCTGAGGTTCCAACGTTTTGAACGGAGGTTCCGCCAAAAGAGGTATTGCTTTGTGTCAAAAGTGTTTGAAGGTTGGTTGCAAAAGTTTGAGAACTTGTAATTGCACTTACACTACTCTCAAAAGTAAGAGTCATTGTGTTTTGTGAATTTGAGGTGCTGGTGAGGGTAAAAGTACCATTAGCTGCTACCTGGACCACTCCCTGATTTTTAAAAACTTCTCCATTTTCCATCGTGACAAGAATATCATTGGCATTTACCACACCATTTGTGTAATTTTCGATCGTGACTGTTGAAACTTTTCCATTAATTGTCCCTGTAAGGTTGGAGCTATTTAAAGCCGCAAAAGCATTGCTAACGTTTCCTGTATCAGTAATTGCGTTACCAGATCCATCGAAAAGACTCACGGCTGTTCTTGCTAGGATCGCGTTTCCAGCTCCTCCTGTGAGCATGGAGACGCCATTCCAGCGGGTTTGAGTGGAGATGTTGTCGATGAAATCACGCAGTTTGAGGAATTCTTCCCGGGCCATCATTTTGTCGGCATCGGAGAGGGATCCGTTGATAACTTGAGAGGTCAGCGTTTTCAGACGTGTCAGGACGTTAGAGATGTTCCTTAAACTGTCAGCGGCCACTTGAATGAGGGAAGCCCCTTGGGAGGTGTTGCGCGAGGCTTGAGTGAGAACACCCATGGTGGAAGAGAGCCTGGCTCCAATTGCCGATTCCGCCGCACCATCGGATGCACGGACAATACGTGAGCCAGAAGCGAGCTCTGCAATTGCTTTCGCGTTCGTCTCAGAGCTTTTTTCAATACCCCTTTGTGAGTAAATCGATGCGTTATTCGTTGTCGCTGAAATGGCCATAATCTTTATTCCTTCTAGTTTATCATTCTTTATGTAGGAACTCGAACCTTGATGATTTTTATCAAGTTCCTGACAGGAGTTGGTTATGCAATTCCTGTGCCAAGATTTAAAAATGGAGAAATTTTATTGTTAATACTTTGTTTACCGAACACTTTTAAGATCAATTTAATCACGACTCAATGAGAAGGTAGTTATATTATGTTGAATACAGAATTTATAGAAAACTGTTTTAAAGCTCAAAAGGCATTTGGGGACGTTTTTAAGGGGAAGATGGATGAGGGGATGGATATGCATATGCATATGCAAACTTCGTCGGATATTTCCCATAGCCTTTTTGACTTTTTGCAGTATATGATGAAAAATCCAGAGCAAATCCATGCGTTTCAGAGTCAATTTATCCAGAACCAAGCAGAGATTCTGAAAAATATTTCCCACAATGAGACTCCCCTGCCCTTTAAAGATAAAAGATTTAAGGGCGATGCTTGGAATGAAAATCCTTTTTATACGTACCTTTCTCAATCTTATTTAAATTTAAGTCAGCAAGTGCAAAAAACTTTAAAAGATCTTGAATCTGCCGAGCCGGAGATGGGATTAAAGGTGAAATTTTATTTAAATCAATTGTTAGATGCGCTTTCTCCCTCAAATTTTGTCATGACGAATCCTGAGATTTTGGAGACCACCCTTAAAACACAAGGGGCGAATTTGAAGGAAGGGTTTGAAAAGCTCGCCAAAGATTTACAAGATTCACCAAATTTTAAAATGAACCCTGAAGGGGCTTTTAAGGTGGGGGAGAATATCGCAACAACCCCAGGAGATGTTGTTTTTAAAAATGAATTGATGGAGCTAATTCATTATAAGCCTAAAGGAAAAAAGACGTATAGCATTCCCTTACTCATCATCCCCCCTTGGATCAATAAGTATTATATTTTTGATTTGAGCCCGGAAAACTCCTTTGTGAAATGGCTTGTTTCTCAACAAATAGATGTTTATATCATTTCCTGGGTTAATCCCCAAGCAGGGCAAAAGCAAATTTCTTTTGAAGATTACATGACAAAAGGGATTATGGAAGCTGAAAAAGAAATTCTAAAATTTACATCCTCGAAGGAAATTAATTTCTTAGGGTATTGTTTAGGAGGGATTCTTCTTTCCTGTTACATGGCGTATATGGGGGAAAATAAGATTTCTACCGCAAAATCCGCAAGTTTCTTTGCCACTCCCCTTGATTTTACAAAGTCTGGAGACTTAAAACTGTTTGTCAATGAGAAGAAAATCAATTATTTAGAGAATCTAATGGATAAACAGGGAGTTTTAGACGGCAATATTTTATTCCAGGTTTTCAGTATGCTTCGGTCTAAGGAGATGGTTTGGGATACTCTTGTAAATACATATATGCTGGGCAAAGATCCAAGGCCCTTGGATTTTCTTTTTTGGAACAGTGATGTGACGAATTTATCTGGGGAGATGTATAAATTTTATGTGCGTAAGTTTTATCTTGAGAATAGTTTTTTCAAAAAAGATAATTTGAGTCTTAAAAATACCCCCATTGATTTGAGCAAAATTATGGCCGAAACCTTTTGGCTCTCTACCCGGGACGATCATATTGCGCCTTTCTCATCCACGCTTTCGGGGCTTAATCTTTTGAAATCTCCGTTTGAATTTGTCTTGGGTGAATCAGGGCATGTGGCGGGGATTTTTAATCCGGCAAAGTCTTTAAAATATGGATTTACATCGGGAGATGAATATAAAAGCGGATCCTGGTGGCCCCATTGGTTAGATTGGCTCACCCAAAGGTCGGGAACTTTGGAAAAAATCATGGAGATTCCAGGGTTATATCCGGCTCCTGGAATGTATGTGAAATAACTTACTTTAAGTTTTTAGCCATATTGTAACCGGTTAGAAAAAAACCTTCTCTGGTGTATAGTTTTTTTGCCCCCTGATTGTGGCCGAAAACATGGAGGCGGACTTTTTTGGCGCCAAATTCTTTTGCTTTTTCTTCGTAAATTTTTAAAAGAGCTGTCCCGTATCCTTTATTTTGAAATTCTTCAAAAATGCGAATATCATATAAAAAACCTTCGGTTTGATCATCTTCAATAATTCTCATATACCAAAGGGTTCCAACTTTTTTACCACTATCGACAGCAATCACGTCAAATATATAGTTATTTGGGGTTTGGGCCCCTAGGGGAAGAATACCTAAAAATTCTGCTATTTCTTTGCTTCTGACCTGCGGTTCTGGATCTTTATCATTTTTTACAACGTTTTCAATCGATCCTTCGATGAAGCGTGCTTTCAATGCTTTAAAACTTTCATCATCCATTTCTTTTAAAGTTACTTTTTTAGCATTTGCATGGAGACCAATTGCAAACAGCAATATAAATGAAAAGAGTATATTCATTGGTTGTTCCTTAATTTAAATTTTTCGCCATATTATAACCGGTTAAGAAAAAGCCCATTTTCTCATAAAGTTTTTTAGCTCCTTGATTATGGGCAAAAACATGTAACCGAAGTTTTTTTGCGCCTATTTCTTTGGCTTTTTGTTCATAAAGCTTTAAAAGAGCCGTTCCATAGCCTTTGCTTTGAAATTCTTCAAATATACGAATATCAAAGAGAAAAAAGATTGGATTTTCCCCTTCTGTATATTTCAAGAACCAAACAGTGCCGACTTTTTTTCCTGTATCTTTGGCGACCACGTCATAAATAAAATTGTTAGGCGTTTCCAATCCCAAAGGCAAATTTCGTCCAAATTCTTTGATCGCTCGTGCGCGCGTTACTTCTTCAGTATCACGGTCGTTTATCATGCGATTTTCAACTGATCCTTCGATATACCGTTCTCTGAAAGCTTTGAATCCTTGCGTATCCATTTCCTTGAGGATGATTTCTTGGACACGCGTTTCTTTTTTTTCTGTTGACTTCCAAGACCACGCATTTGTTTCCGTTGTTACGAATGCGCTCAAAGATAAAACTAAACATAAGATGATTTTTTGCATTTAAAGTTGCTCCCGTTTATGGATGAACAGCTTCTAACCATTCATCTTCATTTAAAATTTTCACTCCCAGTTCCAAAGCTTTTTTCGCTTTAGAACCAGCTGCTTCTCCACAGACTAAAAAATCTGTATTCTTTGAGACGGATGAGCTGACTTTTGCCCCAAGTTGCTCGGCTTTTTCTTTTGCTTCGCTACGTGTCATTTTTGTCAGTGTCCCAGTAAACACAATGATCTTATCAGAAAATAAAGAAATCACACTGTTATTTTTATACGGGATAATCGTTAACAATTCCTTTAGATCCATCACTTTTTTTCTTGTTTCTTCAACTAAAAGGTAAGACCTCATATCGTAAATCATGGAATCCCCAATGCCGTCGATATTAATCAGGTTTGAATCAGAATCTTCTAGCGCTAAATATAATTCATCCAAAGTTTTATAGCTTCTGGCGAGTAATTTTGCCGATGATATGCCAATTTGAGGGACTCCAAGGGCATAAATCAGTCTATCTAAGGTTATTTCTTGTCGCATGCGGATGGAGTCTAAAAGATTATCTACAGATTGTTTCCCCCAGCCAGGCTGATTTTCAAGAAACGATTTATGCTCTGAAAGTCTAAAAATATCGCTAAATGAATGAATGAGTCCCGCATGATAGAGAAATTCTACATTTTTTGCGCCAAGCCCTTCAATATTGAACGCATTTTTAGAAACAAAGTGTTTGAATTTTGTAATCAGCTGGTCCACACATCCAAAGCCATTTAAGCATTTCCAAGCAACTTCCCCTTCTTTACGCACTAAAGGCGTATCGCAGCAGGGGCAATTTTGAGGGAAGAGAATACTTTTAGGATTTTTTATGCGTTTTTCTTCAACGATTCCAATGATTTGGGGAATGACGTCCCCTGCCCTTTGTAAAATGACGGTATCCCCAAACATAAGGCCTTTGCGTGCAATTTCGTCAGCGTTGTGTAATGTTGCACGTGAAACATTGACACCATTGATATCTACAGGTTCGAGCTCTGCAACGGGCGTAATGACCCCGGTTCGGCCGACTTGGAACGTGACGTCTTTTAAAAGGGTTGTTTTTTGTTCCGATGGGAATTTATGGGCAATGGCCCATCTGGGGGATCTGAAATTTAGCCCCAGTCTATTTTGAAGCGCAAAATCATTGATCTTATAGACAATCCCATCAATTTCATAAGGAAGCTGGGGTCTTTTTGTTTTGAGCTCCTCATAAAATTTCTCGATTTCCTCAAATGAAGAAAGTTTTTGAAACAAAGGATTCACAACAAAGCCCCATTTTTGAAAATTTTCGAGCATCTCTTCTTGTGTTTTAATATCAGGAATGGACTGATTTGAATGCACGGTATACGCAAAAAATTTTAAGGGGCGCTTTGCTGTGACTTCTGGGTCTAATTGCCTTAAAGAACCTGCAGCGGCGTTTCTTGGGTTTGCAAAAAGTTCAAGACTTTGCTTCGCACGTTCCGCGTTGATATCATCTAAATCTTTTTTCTCGAGATAAATTTCCCCTCGTATTTCAATAAGACCCATATGTGGAATTGTAAAGGGTAGATTTTTGAGCGTTTTGACATTGGCTGTGACATCTTCTCCAATTTCTCCATTTCCCCTTGTTGCGGCCTTGATTAAAACGCCTTTCTCATATGTTAAAGATGCCGATAACCCATCGATTTTGGCCTCGGCAACAAGCTCAAAAAAAACGTCTTTTAGCCCTAAAAATCGGTTTGCTTTTGTGATAAATTCATTCACATCTTCATAGGAAAAGGCATTATCGAGCGAGAGCATGGGGGCTAAATGTGTGATTTTTGAGGAGGATTTTAGGGGCGATACTCCTACTTTTTTCACATAAGGCTCATCCAGATCAAAATAGTCTACAATCTGCATAAATTGCTTTTTTGTCGCGTCATAAATCCCATCTTCAACCAAAGGCTGGTCTTTTTGAAAATAAGCCGCGTCCCATAGCTCTAATTTTTGTAAAAGCTCATTCCTTAGTTCTAGGGCTTCTTCTAAAGATAGATCTTCAATATTCATGAGCCCGCTGCCATTAATTCGCCATTAATTTTCTTGCGGCATTTTTTGCTTCTTCGCTGATTTCGTCACCAGAGAGCATGCGTGCAATTTCAATGATGCGTGTATCTTCGTTGAGCAAGCAGATATTACTTGAGACAGGGTCTCCACTTTTTTCTACGAAATAATGATGATCTGCAATGGCTGCAATTTGTGGGGAATGGGTCACGGCAATGACTTGAGAAGACTCTGAGAGTCCTTTAAGTCTTGTTGCAACGGCCGCAGCGGTGGCACCACCCATGCCGCTGTCGATTTCATCAAAAATAACAACAGGTGAAATCTCAGTTTTTGCAATTACAATTTTAAGCGCCAGCATCAGCCTTGAAAGTTCGCCGCCCGAAGCCGTTTTAGAAAGAGAAGAAAGCTGGCCTGTGCCGTTTAAATCAACTAAGAATTCAACATGATCTAACCCTTCTAAGGTTGGCTCTTTTGTTTGAAAACGAATCTGAAGATCACTTTTTTCAAGCTTGAGAGAGGGCAGTTCAGCTAAAATTAAATTTTGGAGTTTAGATGCGGCTTCTTGTCTTTTCTTGGACAAATATGAGCCTTTTTCAAGCATCTCTTTTTCTGATGTGATAATTTTTTCTTTTAATTCCGATACATTCTCATCGATATTTTGAATCATTTGTATTTTTTGTTTTAAATCTTCATAAACATTTTCAAGTTGGTCTGGAGGGCAATTATGTTTGCGGGCTAAAGACCTGATTTCTAAAAGACGATCCTCAACTTCATTCAAACGTTTTGGGTTTAAGTCCAATTTTAAGGCATCTTCTTCTAATTTATCTTCCGCTAATGCGAGTTTATCTAAAGCTTCACCAATCCAAAGGGAAACGTCCGTAAACATATTTTCAAGTTTCCCCAAAGATTTATGGGCTCTTCGAATCTTATCCACGCTTTCATTGCGTTGTCCAATGGCATGCGCCACAAGCTCGATTGTTTGGTAAATTTTCTCTCCCTGTTGTAAAAGATGTTTTTCTTTTGTGAGCAATTCTTCTTCGCCATTGCGAGGGGAAAACTTTTTGAGTTCTTCATAAAGATGGGCAAAATATTCCTGATCTTTTAAAAATTGGTGATATTTTTGTTCTAAAGTCTCGAGCTCTTCTTTAAACTCTTTCCAACTTAAGAAAGCGTTTCTAAAACCTAACTTTAAATCTTCTACTTGGGCAAATTGGTCTACAATTTTTAAATGAAGAGATGGATCCATTAAATGATCAAATTGTCCATGAAACTCAACCATCTCTCCCAAGATTTTTTTTAACAACCCAACAGATATGGGAAGATCATTGATGAAAGCTTTGCTCGAGCCTTCTTTTTGTAAAATGCGTTTAATTAAGAGCGTGCCTTCAGTAACTTGGATGCCTTGCTGTTTGACCAAAGACAGAACTTCTTCCGTTGCTTCTAATTCGCACACCAAGACTGCAGAATCGGATCCTCTCTTGATAAACGAGCTATCGGCTCTTTCCCCAAAAATAAACCCTAATGCATCTAAAATAATAGATTTTCCGGCGCCCGTTTCTCCACTAAAAACGCTAAACCCACGATCAAAGTTGATACAGACCCTAGAAATCAGTACAAAGTTTTGAATCGTTAAGGTTAAAATCATTTTTCCAAAGCGCTTTTGACAAGGTCTTTGGCCATATTTGACCATGACGTTCCAGGGTAATTCTTTTCAAGGATCATAGCCGCTTCATTTGCAAGAGCCGCATCTCCAAAACTTAAAAATACTTCAACGATGCGATAATAAGCTTCAGGAGTATATTTAGAGTCACGGTGTTTTTGAATCACGGTTTGAAATCTTCCCAAAGCCGAAATATCAGATCCTTCATTTTGATATTGACGCGCAACTTCGATTTCTTTTGCGGCAAGCAACTCTTTAAGTAAACTTATTCTTTCTTTAGAATCTTTCGCATAAACAGACCTTGGGAATTTTTTAATATGTAAATCCAGGGCCTTAAAAGCTTCCTCTGTGGTTTGATGGTCTCTTGTTGGATCTTTAACACGTTCATAATGAATCAGACCAATCAGATATGTTGCATAAGGAGTAAGTTCGTGCGCAGGGTGCATTTTGGAGAAATTATCCAAAACAGCCACAGCTTGCTCATGTCTTTGGCTTTTATAATAACAATAACCGGCCATAACCTGAGCTTTCTTTGCCCATGAATTATAAGGATATTGACGCTCTACATCTTCAAAGGTTTCTGCAGCTTTTACATAATATCCACTGACCATACTATCCATTGCTTCATTGTAAACTTCATCTAAAGGGCGATCTTTAAATCCCTCATCGCTGCAGCTTGCTAAAAATAAGCTAAGAGCAGTAAACACTATTTTTTTCATTTTTTATCCAATCTAATTTCTTATTCAAACTATAAGCACTATTTCACTTTTCTTCTAGTGCTTTTATTCCTGGCAGTATATCTCCGCCTAAGTATTCTAAAAACGCTCCCCCTGCCATGGAAATATGCGTTAGTTTCTGTTCTATCTTTGCTTTATAGATAGCAGCCACTGTTTCACCACCACCAGCAATAGAAAGAACCTCAGGAGAGGCATATTTCCCAATAAGCTTTGCAATCTCTAACGTTCCTTTTGCGCCCCATTCTTCTTCAAAAATACCAACAGGCCCATTCCATAAAATAGTTTTTGCATTTTTGAGGACTTCATCAATCTTGTGCAGAGTTTTTTCACCGATATCTACAAAACATTCATGAGGTTTGATATCTTCCACATTGATTTCTTTGCGCACCCTATTTTCAACAATCGCTCTGTCGCAAGGAAGCAGAAGATCAACACCTCTTTCCTTACATGTTGAAATCAGAGCCAGAGCCGTTTCTTTAAAATCTTTTTCAACCAATGAAGTTCCAACATCAAACCCTTGAGCAAATAAAAATGTGTTGGCCATGCCTCCACCTAGAATGAGGGTATCAACTTTTTTAGCCAAATTTTTCAAAACGCCGATTTTGGTGGAAACTTTTGATCCGCCAATAATTGCAACAGTAGGTCTTTTAGAAGAGGAAAGAACCTTCTCTAGATAAAATACTTCTTTTTCGAGTTCTAATCCTGCATAGGAGGGGAGGAAATGCGTAATGCTTTCAACAGAAGCATGGGCTCTGTGAGAGACAGAAAAAGCATCGTTTACAAATATATCCCCGAATGCTGAAAGCTCTTGAGCAAAGCCCTTATCATTTAATTCTTCCCGTGTGTCGAATCTTAAATTTTCTAAAAGAGATATTTTTTCATCAGAATTTAATCCAAAACCAACTTTATGGCCTAAAGCTTTTTCTAAATATGGGGTGAGAAACTCTAAACTTAAAGATTTGTCGCCAAGTTTTGGTCTGCCTAAATGCGACATAAGTCTAATTTGTTTTACGTTTGATTGAAGTAGAAATTTAATTGTTTTTGAAAGAGCTTTTAAACGTGCAGTTTCAAGGACTCTGCCTTCATATATGGGGACATTAAAGTCTGCGCGCACCAAAACAGTTTTGTTTTCAAGATCTGCTGAGGATAACTTTTGTAGATTCATTTTTTCCTCCAAAAAGATAAAAATCAGGAGACAGTTTATTATCCCCTGATTTTAAATTGTCAAATAGCAGCTTTTTTTTCGGCTTTTTCAGCTTTAGCGGATGCTTCTTGTTGCTCGCGGGCTGCTTCAACCAAGAGTTTATCTTTTGTTGCTGCCATTTTCTTAAAGTCATTGACAGAGCGGCCTGTTCCAACTGGAATTAATCGTCCTACGATGACGTTTTCTTTTAATCCATGCAAACGATCGACCTTTCCTGAAACAGCGGCTTCTGTGAGAACACGTGTTGTTTCCATGAAAGAAGCTGCCGAGAAAAATGACTTGGTTTGAAGAGATGCTTTTGTAATACCTTGCAAAATCGGACGACTTGTTGCGGCTCTCAACCCTTCTGATAAGGCTTTACGGTTTTCTTCTTCAAAGTCTCCTCTATCAAGAATTTCTCCATTGAGCATTGTGGTATCACCAGCATCCATAACTTCGACTTTTTGAAGCATTTGGCGCACAATCATTTCTATATGCTTGTCGTTAATTTTCACACCTTGCAAACGAAAGACTTCTTGAACTTCGTTTCCAAGATAATTTGCCAGTGCTTCCACGCCCATAACTTGAAGAATATCGTGGGGAACTTGGTTTCCATCGACCAATAAATCGCCTCTTTTAACCACGTCACCTTCATGAACCATAATGTGTCTGCCCTTTGGAATTAAGTATTCCATAGGAGCCGAGTTTTCTTCCAATGGCGTAATCGTAATACGGCGTTTTGTCTTATAATCTTTTCCAAATTCAACACGGCCATCTGCCTCACAAATAATCGCGCTATCTTTTGGTTTACGTGCTTCGAATAATTCTTCAACGCGTGGCAAACCTCCTGTGATATCACGGGTCTTTGTTGATTCTTTAGGAATACGTGCTAAAACATCACCTGCTTTAACTTTTGCGCCATTTTCAACGCTCAAAATAGCTTCAACAGACATAAAGTATCTTGCTTCAAGACCTGAGGGCAAGAGAAGAGGATTGCCTTCTGCATCCCGCAAAATAATCCTTGGCTTCAAGTCCGATCCTCTGGACTGTTGCTTCCAATCAATAACCACGCGGTTTGAAATACCTGTTGATTCATCCACGACTTCCCTGATAGAAAGGCCATCGATTAAGTCAACATAATTTACAATACCATCACGCTCTGTGATAATTGGAACAGTATATGGATCCCAATCCGCAAGTTTGTCACCTTTTTGAACAGTTCTTCCATCATCGACCAAAAGACGTGATCCAAATGGAACCTTATGTCTTGCTTTTTCACGGCCATGAGCATCGCAAATCGAAACTTCTAAATAACGACCAGTGACAACAAGTGTACCATCATCACGGGCAACGGCAACGCGGTTCTTAATCGCAATGATACCTTCAATTCCGGCTTCAATGCTTGATTTTTGAGCTCCTCGTTGAGCGGCTCCTCCAATGTGGAACGTACGCATTGTGAGCTGTGTTCCTGGTTCACCGATAGATTGGGCAGCAATAACGCCAACAGCTTCGCCGATATTGACCAAAGTTCCACGTGAAAGATCTCGTCCATAACATTTTACGCAAATGCCGATTTTGCTTTCGCATGTTAACACCGAGCGAATTTTAATTTCACTGATGCTGGTATTATCAATTTTGGTAACGCCTTCTTCATCGATCATTTTTCCAGCGCCAACGATTAATTCACCAGTAATTGGGTCATACAAGTCGTCAAAGACAATACGTCCAAGAACACGTTCGCTCAAAGATGCAATAACTTCACTGCCTTCCATAACCGCGCGAATGTCTAAGCCATGCTGGGTTCCGCAATCGTCTTCTGTAATAATACAATCTTGAGCAACATCCACCAAACGACGGGTCAGATAACCAGAGTTCGCAGTTTTTAATGCCATATCCGACAAACCTTTACGGGCTCCATGTGTGGAGTTGAAATATTCTAAAACATTCAAGCCTTCTTTGAAGTTTGAAATAATCGGTGTTTCAATAATTTCACCATTTGGTTTTGTCATCAGACCGCGCATACCTGCAAGCTGCTTCATTTGAGCAGCGGAACCTCTGGCTCCAGAATGGGCCATCATGAAGACGGAGTTTGTTGGCTCTCCAGGAATAACCTTTGAAAGCTCTTTCATCATGGCGTCAGCAACAAGGTCAGAACATTGCGACCATGCGTCGATAACTTTGTTGTACTTTTCACCTTGTGTGATCAAACCATCAAGATATTGTTGTTGGAATTCACCAACTTTATCTCTGGTTTCGGAAACAAGCTGTGTTTTTGTTGGCGCAATGATGAGGTCATCTTTACCAAAGGAAATGCCAGATTTTGTTGCATATAAGAAACCAAGTTTCATGATTCTATCGGCAAAAATCACCGTTTCTTTTTGACCACAGTTTCTATATACAAGGTCCACAAGTCCTGAGATTTCCTTGTTTGTCAAAACATGATTGATGGAAGCAAAAGGAATATTTTTACTTGGCATATATTCCCATAAAATCGCACGTCCTGGTGTTGTATGGACACGGGTATACTCAATTTCTCCTTGGTCGTTCAGAACAGGAATTTTTGTATGAATTTTTGCATGAAGGCTCAAGTATCCAGAATCAAGTGCATGTTCGATTTCGCAAATAGATCCGAATAATCCACCTTCACCTGGTTCGCCTTCGCGCTCCATCGTTAAATAATAGAGTCCAAGAACGATATCTTTTGTTGGAACAATAATAGGTTTTCCGCTGGCAGGGCTGAGAATGTTGTTTGTCGACATCATCAAAACGCGCGATTCAAGCTGCGCTTCTAAAGATAATGGTACGTGGACAGCCATTTGATCTCCATCAAAGTCAGCATTAAACGCTGTACAGACAAGCGGATGGAGCTGAATTGCTTTTCCTTCGACCAAGATTGGTTCAAATGCTTGAATCCCAAGTCTATGAAGCGTTGGCGCTCGGTTTAAGAGAACAGGGTGTTCACGAATAACTTCTTCTAGAATATCCCATACTTCAACACGTTCTTTTTCAACCATACGGCGCGCGGCTTTAACTGTTTGAGCCAATCCATATTTTTCAAGTCTTGCAAAAACGAAAGGTTTAAAGAGCTCTAACGCCATCTTCTTTGGCAAGCCACATTGATGAAGTTTTAGCTCAGGACCAACCACGATCACAGAACGACCAGAATAATCCACACGTTTTCCCAAAAGGTTCTGACGGAAGCGTCCTTGCTTTCCTTTGAGCAAATCAGAAAGAGATTTTAAAGGTCTTTTGTTTGCGCCAGTAATAACTCTACCTCTTCTACCATTGTCAAAAAGTGCATCTACAGCTTCTTGCAACATACGTTTTTCATTTCGTATAATGATATCAGGTGCGCGCAGTTCAATCAGTCTTTTTAAGCGGTTATTTCTGTTAATAACGCGTCTGTATAAATCATTCAGATCCGATGTTGCGAATCTGCCCCCATCAAGTGGAACCAGTGGGCGTAATTCTGGTGGGATGATGGGAATAACATCCATAATCATCCATTCTGGGCGTGTTCCAGATTCCAAGAATGCATCTACAACTTTAAGGGTTTTAACCAGCTTTTTTCTTTTTGTTTCAGAAGTCGCACTGAGTAATTCTTCTTTAACGCGAATATGTTCAGCCTCTAAATTGATATTTGTGAGCATTATTTTTAAGGCTTCAGCACCAATGCTTGCCGCAAAAGTATCTTCGCCATATCTTTCTTGGGATTCGATGTATTCTTCTTCAGTGAGCAACTGACCAAGGCGCAGGTCTGTCAGGCCTGGTTCAACAACGATGTAGCTTTCAAAATATAGAACACGTTCGATATCTTTGAGTGACATATCTAGTAAGAATCCAATACGGCTTGGCAAAGATTTTGTAAACCAAATATGCGCAATTGGAGAGGCTAAATCAATGTGCCCCATACGTTCACGGCGCACTTTTGCGAGCGTGACTTCAACACCACATTTCTCGCAAATAACGCCTCTGTATTTCATACGCTTATATTTTCCACATAAGCATTGATAATCTTTAATCGGACCAAAAATACGTGAACAGAATAAGCCATCTCTTTCTGGCTTAAATGTTCTGTAGTTAATCGTTTCTGGCTTCTTCACTTCACCATAAGACCAAGATCTTATTTGATCTGAGCTCGCTACTGAGATTTGAATTTCGTCAAACTGTTGAGCAGTTGACATTGGTGAGAAAAGATTGACTAAATTTCTATTCATACCTTGCATATTTGATCTCCTCTATTATAGCGTGCGTTGATTAAATTCAACATTGAGTCCTAAGGACTTTAACTCTTTTACCAGAACGTTAAATGATTCTGGAATTCCAGCTTCAAGATTATCATCACCGCGAACAATGGCTTCATAAACCTTTGTACGACCTGCAACGTCATCTGACTTTACAGTGAGCATTTCTTGAAGTGTATAGGCTGCGCCGTAGGCTTGTAGAGCCCAGACTTCCATTTCTCCAAAACGTTGACCACCAAATTGAGCTTTTCCGCCCAAAGGTTGCTGTGTTACTAAGCTGTATGGACCAACTGAACGGGCATGGATTTTCTCATCAACCAAATGGTGGAGTTTGAGAATATAAATACATCCAACAGTTACTTGTCGGCTAAATTGCTCCCCAGTTCTTCCATCATACAATGTTTCTTGACCTGAAGTATCCAAACCTGCTTGACGTAGGAAATGACTAATGTCTTCTTGTTTTGCTCCATCGAACACAGGACTTGCCATGGGAACCCCTTTGACAAGGTTACTTGCAAGCTCCATGGTTGATTCATGTTTGAAAGAAGTCATCGCACTTGTGATGTTTTTATCTTCGTAAACATCCTGGAGTCTTTCTTTAAAGACACTTTCACTGATATTGTCTTTCGAGAATTCACCGATAAGCTTGGAAATTTGTTTCCCCAAATTCATCGAAGCCCAACCCAAATGTGTTTCAAGAATTTGTCCAACGTTCATACGTGAAGGAACACCAAGTGGGTTCAAAACGATATCCAAAGGTGTGCCATCTTCCAAATAAGGCATATCTTCAATGGGAACGATGCAAGAAACAACACCTTTGTTTCCATGACGTCCAGCCATTTTATCGCCAGGTTGTAGTTTTCTTTTCACAGCGACGAAAACCTTGACCATTTTCAAAACTCCTGGTGGCAATTCATCGCCTCTTCTGAGTTTTTCAACTTTATCTTCAAACCGTTGCATGAGCGATTGAATTGAATTATCAACTTGTTGCTTTAAGTCTTCAATTTTACGCATCGCTTTATCATCTTCGATAACGATTTGTCTCCATTGGCCTTTCGTGATGGATGCAAGGAACTCGGCAGTTATTTGAGTTCCCAGTTCAACATTTACTCCTGTTGGCGCCTTTGTCACAATACCATCTAATAAAAATGTGTGAAGACCCGCATAGAAGTTTCTCTCCAAAATGAGTTTTTCATCATCTCTATCTTTTGCTAAACGATCAATCTCGCTCTTTTCAATGGCCAAAGAACGCTCGTCTTTATCTAGTCCGCGGCGGGAAAATACCCGTACTTCAACAATTGTACCATTGACTCCAGGTGGAACACGCAAAGAGGAGTCCCTCACATCAGAAGCTTTTTCTCCAAAAATGGCTCTTAAGAGCTTTTCTTCTGGGGTTACAGGAGATTCTCCTTTGGGAGTGACCTTGCCCACGAGAATATCTCCGGGCTTTACATCAGCTCCTATAGAAATAATACCTGCTTCATCGAGATTCTTTAGAGCTTCTTCACCAACATTTGGGATATCGCGAGTAACTTCTTCATTTCCAAGTTTTGTGTCTCTGGCCATAATTTCAAATTCTTCGATATGCACAGATGTGAAAACGTCGTCTTTAACAATACGTTCAGAAATGATGATTGAGTCTTCAAAGTTATACCCATTCCAGGACATGAATCCAACCAGGACATTTCGCCCTAAAGCCAGTTCTCCATTATCAGTGGACGGTCCATCTGCAATGATATCGCCCGTTTTAATAAAATCTCCAACACGCACCAATGGTTTTTGGTTGATACATGTGCTTTGGTTTGATCTTTGGAACTTCAACAAATTATAGATATCAACGCCTGCAATGCTTTGATCGCCATCTTCTGTGGCTCTGACAACAATACGATTTGCGTCAACTTGGTCTACAATACCCGATCGTTTTGCAATGACGGTGACTCCTGAGTCACGGGCTACGACTGATTCCATACCTGTACCAATTAAAGGAGCTTCTGCCCTTAGGAGTGGAACGGCTTGTCTTTGCATGTTTGATCCCATGAGAGCGCGGTTCGCGTCATCGTTTTCAAGGAAAGGAATTAAAGATGCAGCAACCGAAACGAGCTGTTTTGGAGAAATATCCATTAAGTCGACTTCGGAAGCCCCTGCAATGATAAATTCACCTGATTTACGGGCACTGACAAATTCAGTTGTAATCTTTCCTGATGGATCAAGATCAGCATTGGCTTGGGCAATTGTGTATTTTCCTTCATCCATAGCCGAGAGATAAATCACTTCACCACTGACGATTCCGCCTGCTACTTTGCGATAGGGAGTTTCAATGAAACCATAGGGGTTTACACGGGCATAGGTTGCCAATGAGTTGATCAAACCAATATTTGGACCTTCTGGAGTTTCAATTGGGCAGATACGGCCATAATGAGTCGTGTGAACGTCTCGTACTTCAAATCCGGCTCTTTCTCTTGTTAAACCACCTGGTCCTAAGGCTGATAATCTTCGTTTATGCGTGATTTCTGCCAAAGGATTGTTTTGATCCATAAATTGTGACAACTGAGAAGATGCAAAGAATTCACGTACCGCAGAAGCAGCTGGTTTTGCATTGATCAAGTCGTTGGGGACAACGCCTTCTAAATCCAAAGATCCCATACGTTCTTTGATCACACGTTCTACGCGGGTAAGTCCGCTTCTGTATTGATTTTCAAGCAACTCTCCAACGGAGCGAACGCGTCTATTTCCAAGGTGATCGATATCGTCAATCTGTCCTCTTCCATCTTTTAGGTCCAAAAGTGTCTTTGCAACGTTCAAAAAGTCTTCAGTCGTTAAAACGCGTGTATCAACGGGTAAATTCAAATTAAGCCTGGAATTTGTTTTCACGCGTCCCACAGAGGATAAATCATACCTTTCCAAATCAAAGAAAAGAGATTTAAAGAGTTGTTGTGAACCTTCCAATGTTGGTGGTTCACCAGGTCTCATAATACGATAAATATCCATCAGGGCTTCATCGCGTGTGTTGTTTTTATCTGCTTTGAGGGTATTTCTAAGGTAAGGTCCGACATTGCTGTAATCAATATCTAAAACAGAAAAACTATGAATGCCATTTTTTACAAATTTTTCTAAAAGGGCAATGGATAATTCATCACCCGCTTCAGCCAAAACTTCTCCTGTGTTTCCGATGATTGCTTGTGAGACAAACTTTCCAACCAAATCTTCGCTTAAAGCAAGGATGTGTTTTACGCCATCTGTATCTAATTTCTTGGCTAGGCGATGGGTGACTTTTGTGCCTGCTTCGATAACCACTTTTCCAGTATCTGCGTCAACAACGTCGTAGGCTGCCTTTACACCTTTCCATTTTTGGGAGAGGTAGGTATAGCGCCAAGCATTCATGGACGAGACGAATTCTTGGGAGGTGTAAAAATAATTTAAAATTTCTTCACGGGTCATCCCCTTTATTTCGGAAGGGTGCAGAACTTCATTTTTTTCTTGCGCAGCTTTTTTCTTTTCAACAGTTTGTGGGCTTTCAAGGGCCATTAAAAGTGTTGTGACGGGAATTTTACGTTTGCGATCAATTCTGACATATAAAAAGTCTTTGGCATCAAATTCAAAATCAACCCAAGAACCACGATAGGGGATAATTCTTGCGGAGAATAAATACTTACCTGAGGAATGGCTTTTGCCGCCATCATGGTCAAAAAATACACCAGGGGATCTGTGCATCTGTGAAACAACGACGCGTTCTGTGCCATTGACGATAAAAGTACCGTTGGGGGTCATCAAAGGCATGTCGCCCATGTAAACTTCTTGTTCTTTGATGTCTTTAATATTTCTTGCGCCTGTTGCTTCGTCAGTTTCCCACAAAATCAGACGATATGTGGCGCGCAGTGCTGCTGAGTATGTTCCGCCTCTTTGGCCGCATTCTGAAACATCAAACTTGGGGTCTTGGAAATCATACTTCACAAATTCTAATTGAGCTTTTCCAGCATAATCTTTCACTGGAAATATAGACTTAAATGCCGCTTGCAGGCCTGAGTCTTCCCGGTCACTTGCTGGAACATTGTATTGTAAAAAAGAATCATAAGAACTCTTTTGAAGTTCAATAAGATTGGGCATTGGAGTAACCTCTGGGATTCTTCCAAAACTCTTACGAAATCTTTTGCGACCTGTGTACGAAATATCCATATTGTTCCCCCTGGGATGTATTTTAATTTAAATTTTAAACGACGAAAAGGAGACCCTAGAATTTCTAAGATCTCCGGTAATTTTTGTGCTGATGAAAGGTTTACTTAACCTCAACAACAGCTCCTTCTGCAGTAATTTTTTCTTTGAGCTTTGCGGCTTCATCTTTGCTGACGCCTTCTTTAACAGCCTTTGGTGCAGCTTCAACGAGGTCTTTAGCTTCTTTCAAACCAAGACCTGTGATTTCACGTACAACCTTAATAACGTTGATCTTGTTTGGACCAACTTCTTTGAGGATCACGTTGAATTCTGTTTGTTCTTCAACAACAGGAGCGGCAGCTCCAGCAGCAGCAACAGCAACAGGAGCAGCGGCAGAAACGCCCCACTTTTCTTCTAATGCTGTGCTGAGCTCTGCAGCTTCAAGAATGGTTAAAGTTGAAAGTTCATCTACTAATTTTGCGACTTTTGACATAATAATTTAACTCCTAAATATATATAAATTTTAATTAATCTTTTTTGCTATATGCTGATAGCACACGGGCAATTTGTGCCCCTGGTTCTTTAAGTAAGCGTGCGATTTTTGTCGCAGGTGCGTTGATAATACCGATAAGTATCGAGCGTTGTTCATCCAAAGATGGAAGTTTCGCCAAAGCTTTGACGTTGTTCTCATTCAAAATCTGCCCATTCATATAACCGCCAAGGATTTTTACCTTGTCGTTTGTGGAGGCAAACTTTTCAACAACTTTCGCTGCTGCAATTGGATCAGTTGAAAATGCAACGCCAATAGGACCAGAAAAAGAAGACGAAAGACCTTCCAGCTCTGTTCCAGTGACTGCTCTTTTCGCAAGTGTGTTTTTCACAATGCGGAAAGAAGCATTTTCAGCTCTCATTTTACGACGCAAATCAGTCATCTCGCTTACGGTCAACCCAGTTTGGCGAACAATAACAACAAGACCAGCTTGTTCCCATTTTTCTTTCCAATCAGCAATAAGTTCTTGCTTTTGAGTTTTATTCACGAACTTGACTCCTTTTGTTTTGATTAACACTACCTACAGCTTATACTGTTAAACTGTAGAACTCAAACGTCCTATCCAAGAAGGAAGTGTTAAAACACTTCGTCTCTTGTCTATGCAGGATTTATTTTGTTACCTGCAGTCTCGGACAAGAGAGAAAAAATCTCTCTTTTTTCACCAGAAAACGTATTTTCTGGAGAATCTTTATGCCTTCAGTGATGTAAGATCTACTTTTACGCCAGGTCCCATTGTTGACGAAAGAGACATCTTTAACATATATGTTCCTTTGACGCCAGCTGGGCGGATTTTAGAAATGACATCTACAAAAGCGTGAATATTTTCAACAAGCTTGACAGATTCAAAACTTGATTTTCCAACGCCTGCGTGAATGATACCGGCTTTATCTGTACGATATTCGATTTGACCAGACTTTGCCGCATTAACTGCGCCTGCAACATCCATGGTCACTGTCCCAAGCTTTGGGTTTGGCATTAAGCCCTTTGGACCTAAAATTTTACCAAGCTTACCAACAATACCCATCATGTCCGGTGTTGCGATACAGCGGTCAAATTCAATTGTACCTACCAAAATTTTATCTGCTAAGTCATCTGCTCCAACGATATCTGCACCTGCTTTTTCAGCATCTTGGGCTTTTGGACCCTTTGCGAAAACAGCAACGCGTAATGTTTTTCCAGTGCCGTTTGGCAATTGGACAACACCGCGCAAGGCTTGCTCTGCTTTTCTAACATCCAAATTTAAATTCAGAGCTAGTTCAACAGTTTCATCAAATTTTGCTTTGGATGCGCTTTTAACGATGCCTACTGCTTCTTCTAATGTATAAAGTTTATTGGAATCAAAACCTTCATATACACTTTTCATTCTTTTTGATTTATTTGCCATAATTTTTTACGCTCCTACAACGTTTAAGCCCATTGATCTTGCGGAACCGATAACCATTTGCATAGCGGCTTCAACATCATTGGCATTTAAGTCAACCATTTTCTTTTCTGCAATTTCGCGAATCTGATCCATCGTTACTTCGCCTACAGTCGCGCGACCTGGGGTTGTTGTTCCCTTGTCGATTTTTGCGGCTTTTTTCAAGAAAAAAGTCATAGGAGGAGATTTCATGATAAATGTAAATGTTTTATCAGTGAAAGCTGTAATAATAACAGGAATTGGCGTTCCTACTTCAATTGTTTGAGTTCTGGCATTAAAAGCCTTACAGAACTCCATAATGTTCAAACCTCTTTGTCCCAATGCTGGACCAACGGGTGGGGATGGGTTTGCTTTTCCCGCAGGAAGTTGCAATTTTATATACCCAAGTACTTTTTTAGCCATAATAACCTCTTTCTATCATTTTAGGTTCGCGGTCGCGGTCTGACTAAGGACCTTCCGCATTGTTAATCTTAAGCTTTTTCTACCTGTGTGAAATCAAGATCCACAGGAGTTGCTCTGCCAAAAATTGTAACAGAGACTTTAAGCCTTGCTCTATCTTCATCTATTTCCTCAACGACGCCGCTAAAGGAAGCAAATGGACCGTCTGAAACTTTAATAACTTCTCCAATTTCAAATTTGAGGGCTGTTTTTGTAACATTAGACCCTTCTTGAAGTTGTGTAAGAAGTCTTTGGGCTTCAGCTTCACTGATGGGAACAGGTTTTGTTTTTGATCCCAAAAATCCTGTGACTTTTGGCGTGTTTTTTACCAAATGCCAGCTTTCATCCGTAAGTTGCATGTGAACAAGAATGTAGCCTGGAAAAAACTTTTTCTCAGCATTCGTTTTCACGCCTCTGCGGATTTCAACAACTTCTTCACTTGGAACCAAAACTTCAGAAATCTGTTCCAAAATGCCTTTTTTTTCTGCTTGTTC
The DNA here is from genome assembly GCA_903930075.1 of uncultured Alphaproteobacteria bacterium. Lineage (GTDB taxonomy): Bacteria > Pseudomonadota > Alphaproteobacteria > CAIYWZ01 > CAIYWZ01 > CAIYWZ01. The sequence goes on from CAIYWZ010000001.1 coordinate 51,995, forward strand.
ACGAATATACTGAGAAACTTTTTTCTCATTGCCTGAGTATACATGAACAACGTACCAGCGATGTGTTTCTGTCATAACCAGGATCCCAAACTTAAAATACTTCTGATGACGTAAGACGAAATTGAATCGACGATGAGGAAGAAAATGGATGCAATCGAGACCATAATGAAAACCATAATCCCTGTAATAATCACTTCTTTTCTATTTGGCCAAGAAACTTTATTGATTTCTTGCCGAACTTGTTTAAAGAACTCGATAGGCGATGTCTTTTGCATTTTTTCCTCAAACGTTATGTTGGCAGGAGTGGAGGGACTTGAACCCCCAGCCCCCGGTTTTGGAGACCGGTGCTCTGGCCAATTGAGCTACACTCCTAAAATATTTATACCTCCCTTCTTTTTTCAAGAAGGGAGGTCGCTTTTATCAACCGTTGTTACTTAATAATCGAAGTTACAACACCAGCACCGACGGTACGGCCACCTTCGCGGATCGCGAATCTTAGGCCTTCATCCATCGCAATTGGTGCGATTAACTCAACAACCATGGAGATATTATCTCCTGGCATCACCATTTCTGTGCCTTCGGGCAACTCAGTTGCACCGGTCACGTCTGTTGTTCTAAAATAGAACTGTGGACGGTAGTTGCTAAAGAACGGTGTATGACGACCGCCTTCTTCCTTGGTCAAAATATAG
>CAIYWZ010000002.1:0-12500 GCA_903930075.1 uncultured Alphaproteobacteria bacterium
CACACACACATTCTCTCTCTATCACAACACATACGCTCTCTCTTACTTTCTATATCCTTAACTTCCACCAGTATTCTAGGGGGAAAACTGAAAAAAATTTCAATTGATGGGCTTGTCAGAATCGAAGCTGTTGCTATCAAAGATTATTTAACGATTAAAGAAGGTGATGAAATTGATGCTTACCAAATCAATGCCTCTTTAAAAAAACTTTATGAAAGCGGTTTGTTTTCTAATATTGAATTAGATATGCAAGGAACAACTCTTAAAGTTAAAATTGTTGAAAACCCCACAATTAATCAGGTGGCTTTTGAAGGCAATGAAAGTGTTTCAGATGACATTCTAAAAGGCGAAGTTCAAATTAAATCAAGACAGGTTTTTACGCAGGACGCTGTTAAGAGAGAAGTTCAGAAAATCCTTGAAATTTATCAAAGAAAAGGCAGGTATGCCGCCACTGTTGAACCAAAAATGATTAAACGTGATCAGAATCGTGTAGATGTTATTTTTGTAATTCAGGAAGGATCATTTACAAAGATTCAAAAGATTAATTTTGTGGGAGCTCAAAACTTTTCGCAAAGCATCCTTGAAGATGCTATATATTCTAAAGAAGAACGCTGGTATAGATTTTTTAATGCGATGGATACTTATGACTCTGATCGTATTGAAACAGATAAATATGCCCTCAAGCGGTTTTATGAGAAAAATGGATATGTTGATTTTGTTGTCATTTCCGCAGGTTCCCAGTTGTTGCAAGACAAAAGCGGGTTTTTAGTGACATTTATGATTAATGAAGGACAAAGATATAAAGTTAAAGATATTACCTATGATGTAAAAATCCCAGGGGTAGATCTTGGTAAACTTGATTTGGAAACCCCATTGATTGTTGGCGACTATTATGATGTTTCTAAGCTAGATAAGCTCAAGACTCTTTTGTCTGATAAATTAGGAGATTTGGGGTATGCTTTTGTTAATATAGACCATACTCTTGAAAAAGATGTTCAAACTGCCCAAGTGAAAGTTGTTTTGAAACTTCAAGAAGCTGAAAAGATTTATATAGACCGCATTGATATTGTGGGGAATACAAAAACCTTAGATCGCGTTGTCAGGAGAGAAATGCTCTTGAAAGAAGGGGATCCTTTTAATCAGACAAAACTCAAGGACTCTTTACATAATATCCGTAACCTAGGATTTTTTAATCCTCGTTTAATTCGCCATGAGCTCATTAAAGGAACCACGTCTAATAAAAGAATATTAAAAATTTTTGTTGCTGAGCAATCGGCAGTTACGCTGGGTTTAGGGGCAGGGTATAATCAAAGAGATGGAGCCACTAATTTCTGGAATGGATTTTTTGGTAATATTAAAATTGCGGATCCGAACTTTTTTGGACAAGGAATTAATGGGAAAATTGAAGGTAGTACGGGGCTTGCCTCAGATTTATTCAGTATAGCTGCTTCTGACCCTCATCTTTTTGGTTATCGTTTAGGCGGTGGTGGTGAAATTTTTAGAAATTTCAGCGATCGCAATAGGGTTGAAGCTTTTACAGATAGAACTTGGGGTGCAAGTGGACATGTTTCATATTTCTTATATGATTCTCTATCTCAAAAAGTGACATACAGTTTTTCCAATCAAGAGCTTAAACTTAAAGATAAAGACAACAAAGATATTCCTTTGATGATTCAAGAGCAGGCTGATACTGGTGCTAAAAAAACATCAAAAATATCATTACAAACTTTTTATGATAAAAGAGATAATCGTATGGAGCCTACATCTGGATATGCTCTTCTTCTCATGAATGATTTTGCCGGATTGGGCGGCGATGTTTCGTATATGAAGAATGAGATCAAAACAGCATGCCATTTTCCAGTTACGGACAAAATTGTTTTGAACTTAAGAGGTCGTGCAGGGATTGTGTTTGCTGACAATCTTTTGATTACTGATCATTTTATGCTCGGCGCGGAATCATTTCATGGATTTGAAGTCTGGGGTGTAGGTCCTCGTGTTCAAGGAAAAGGTGATAATGATCAGGACAAAAAAAAGCAATCATGGCCACTGGGAGGGAAAAAGTATTATACGGGTGCTGTAGAATTTTCTTTTCCTGTTGGTGCTCCAGAACTTGGGGTAAAGCTCCTTGCTTATGGAGAATTCGGCGATCTTTGGGATTCTGGATATAAACCTAATTCACAAGACATTGTATTCGACAATGAAAGCTCTTTTAGGGCATCCGTTGGTGTTGGTGTTGCCGTTAGTGTTCCGTTCATTGGTAGAATTCGTTTGGATTATGCTGTTCCAATTCTGAAGGCGGCTTACGATAAAGAATATAGTTTCTCTTTTGGGATGGATTACAAATTATAAAAATGAGATACTATCTTCTGCTTTTTTGTTTTTTATTTGCCTCCCCATTGATGGGACAGTTTGCATATGTTGATTCTGAAAAGCTGATGCAAAAAAGTTTGGCATATCTTGATTTAACAAAAAAACTGGATCGTCTTTTGGCGGGTCATAAAAAAGAGCTTGAAGGTCCGGGGAACGAACTTCAACAAAGACAGAAAAAACTCACTCAAGAGCGTGATAAGTTATCTTCAGATGCTTTTGAACAAAAAATAAAGGAATTTCAAAAAGATTATGAGTCGTTTCGTGCCCGTACTGCTTCCTTAAAAGATCGTTATGATCATTTTAAAGAATCAGGTCTTGAGCAAATTAAAAAAAAGATGGAGATAGTTTCCAAAAATTTTTTGACCACTCAAAAATATTCTGCGGTTTTAGACAAAAGTGCAATTTATATGAATGTGGATCTTCCAGATATAACGGACCAATTGCTTGACGTGTTAAATAAAGAGTTGCCGGCAGTGGTTTTGGAAAAATGTAAAAATACAGAAGGGGTATGTGATGCTTGAAAAAATGACAGTTGAAGAGATTAAAAAAGTTTTACCCCATCGTTATCCTTTTTTATTTGTGGATAAGGTGGAAGAAATCGTTTTGGGAGAACATATTGTTGGCATCAAAAATGTTTCTGTTAACGAAGAAATTTTCCAGGGTCACTTTCCAGGGCACCCTATTTTCCCAGGCGTTTTAATTATTGAAGCCTTAGCTCAAACGGCGGGTATTTTGGTTGGAAAAACACTCGAGTCTCAAGGAGTAGATGTTTCTTCCAATGTTGTTTATTTTATGTCCATTGATAATGCAAAATTTAGAAAACCGGTTGTTCCAGGAGACGTGCTTATTCTAAAAGTGTCTAAAAAACAAGCCCGTGCCAGAGTTTGGAAGTTTGAAGGAAAAGCATATGTTGGAGAGCAAATCGTTGCTGAGGCTGTGTTTACAGCAATGATGGTTGACCGTTAGTGTTGCTTTTTTGCAACTTTTGTTGAAATGTACGATGGTTTTTTAAACTTTAGTTGATAATTCTCCCCCCAAGTATATAATGATAATTGGATAAACCCTAAAACAAATGAAAGATAATAATATGAAAGTTTTAAAAGTCTTGGTAGCCTCGATTGTTGCCTCCTCAACATTTGCCTCCTCCTTGAATGCAAATGTTACCCCAACTCAAGCTTCTCCAGTAAAGGTGGAAGCGCAAAAGAAAGTAGAAAATTCTCCAACCCTGTCCATTACTGGAAAAATTGGCTTCGAAGGTGCTGCTATTAGAAATGCGGCGGCACATGTCACAGAAACAGAACTCAGTGGTTTTCGTGTTAGTCTTAGCCAGTGGTTTCTTACTGGAAAAGCAGAACATAAAACTGAAAGTGGCTTCATTTATAGCGTAAACGGACGTATTTTTGCAGATACAAGTAGAGGAGTCAAAAATACTCTTACTGATGCTGATAAAGAACTTCTGAATGCAACTCGTGCTAAGACTGATCCGCAGGTAAAGGGGGTTGATCTTAGACCGGCGACTACATTGTTTGATCGTCTATGGCTTGAGTTGAAGCATGAAGATTACGGAACACTCCAAATTGGTAACTATCTTGGCGCCTATAACACAATGATTGAAGATGCATCTTCAATTCTGGGTGGGAATGGCGGTTTTATGGGCGGTAATTGCTTTAACTATTATTTCTTGCCAGAGGGCCTTGTGAAAGAATATCGTCAGTCTACAGATACCAGGGTTGCTACAAAAGTCACTTATTATACTCCTCGTCTAGAAGGATTTCAATTGGGAGCCAGTTATACACCTAGGGCTGATGCATATGGTCTTGATACGACGAACTATACAAATGCGACATCGAGTTTAAAGCCCACTGGACAAAATGTTATTGGTGTAGGGGTGAATTTTGAAAAAGAATTCTCCGGTCTTACACTTAAGGCAGGCGTGGCTGGCTTATCTGGTCAAGCCGTTGATAAAGAGGGAAAAGCTGATGATTTAAATAATGTATTTTCTTGGGAATGGTCTCTTCGTTTAACATCTGGACCCTTTGATATTGCCGGTGGTTATGTAGATAACGGGACATCGGGATTGAAAAAAGTAAACGATCCATTTAAAGATGCGGGCAAACTTTATGATGTTGCTTTGAGTTATTCCATAGGTGCTGCTAAGGTTGCTGTTGGAACCTTGTATACAACGCATACTGACAAAGATAATTTTAATAGAACACTGAACGCTTACTCTTTAACAGCGGATTATACAATTTCTAAAGGGCTAGTTGCGTATATTGATATTACAAAACTTGATGGCGCGACAAATGAGACAGCTGTTAAAGCGCATAATGCTGATCCCAAAAATATTAAAGATCAAAAAGCTGGAGATAACAGTGGTTACATTGGATTCGTGGGATTAACCATTTCCTTCTAATCCATGATTAAAATAAACTCTTTAGGGCCGCTTTTGCGGCCTTTTTCATATGAAAGTCAAAAATTGTGGCGCAAAAATTAATTCTCATCGATGCCTCTGGATATATCTACCGGGCTTTTTATGCATTACCCCCTCTTAAAGACGCCAAAGGCACACCAGTTGGCGCCCTTTATGGGTTCTGCACAATGATGATCAATATTCTAGAAGAATATAAAAACGATCATATTCTGGCAATTTTTGATTCCAGCAGAGACAGTTTTCGAAAAACCCTATATCCCGAATACAAAGCCCACCGATCAGAAACTCCCGAGGATTTGATCCCTCAATTTGACCTTGTCAGGCAAGCCTGCGATGCGTTCCATATTCCAAGGGTAGAACTTGATGGGTATGAAGCAGATGATCTGATTGCAAGTTATGCCAAGCAATGCAGCGAAAATTTTGAAGAGGTCGTCATTTTATCCTCAGATAAAGATCTGATGCAGCTTGTGGTCGAGAAAATTTATATGATGGACCCGATGAAAGAAAAAAAGATCGACGCCCAGGCCGTCTTTGAAAAATTTGGTGTTCTTCCAGAAAAAGTGATTGATGTGCAATCTTTAATTGGAGACTCCAGCGATAATATTCCAGGTGCTCCAGGAATTGGTCCCAAAACAGCGGCAGAACTCATCAATGCGTTTGGAGACTTAGAAAATTTGCTTTTAAATATTGACACCATCAAACAACCCTCACGTAAAAAAAGTTTAAGCGAAAATACGGAGCTCATCCGGCTTTCAAAAATCCTTGTAACCCTTAAAACCGATCTTGCTTTAGAGCCACTCGAGAACGCGCAAAAAGTCTCTTTAGAAAAAGCAGGTGCTTTTTTTGAAAAATATGGATTTAAAAAATTATTCGCGCGCATTGAAACCTCTACAAAGGAAATTCCTGAAACGGTCTATCGTTTGATTCAAAACGAAGAAGATTTGGATGCGTTTATTGAGGAAGCTTCGACATGCTCTGTTATCGCCCTAGATACAGAAACCACAAGCCTAGATACAATGGTGGCAAGGCTCGTGGGGATTTCACTCTCGTATGCGCCTTTTACGGGCGTTTATATTCCCTTATCCCACCAAGGCCTTGGCATTCGTCAGCTCAGCCTTGAAACCGTTTCTCAAAAACTTCATGGCCTTCTTTTGAATGAACAGATTAAAAAAGTGGGACATAACATTAAATACGACCTTTTTGTTCTGGAGCGCCATGGTATTGGTGTCAAAAACATTGAAGACACCATGGTGATGTCCTATGTTTTAGACTCAGCTCAAAATGGCCATGGAATGGATGAGCTGGCCAAGCTTCATTTGAATCACACCAATATTCCTTATAAGCAAGTGACCTCTGTGGGTAAAAAGCAAGTGACATTTGATTATGTGGATTTAGAAACTGCCAGGGATTATGCCGCGGAGGACGCCGACATTACCCTGCGTCTTTACGATCTTTTTAAGCCCCGGATTCAAGATGAAGACAAAGCTCTCATTTACGAAAGACTCGATAAACCTTTAATCACCGTCTTATTAGAAATGGAACAAACAGGCGTGATGATTGATGGGGCATATCTTCACCAACTCAGCGGTGAATTTTCAAGTTTGATGATGAGTTTAGAGGAAAAAATTTATCAAGAGGCTGGGATGATGTTTAATATTGCCTCTCCCAAACAATTGGGTGAAGTTTTATTTGGGAAGCTTCAATTTCCAGCCCCCAAAGTATCAAAAACAGCATCAAAAACTGGGCAATATTCCACCAATTCCGATGTTTTAGAAGATCTCGTGGCCCAAGGTTTTGGTCTTGCCCAAATTTTGTTAGATTGGCGCGGCCTTGCAAAACTTAAAGGCACCTATACCGACGCCCTGGCGTTAAAAATCAATCCAGAAACAAAACGCATCCACACCTCATTTGCCCAAACAATTACCTCAACGGGCCGGCTTTCTTCCTCTGACCCCAATTTGCAAAATATCCCTGTGCGCAGCGAAGAGGGAAAGAAAATTAGAAATGCTTTTATTGCGCCAACTGGCTATAAACTCGCCTCCTTTGATTATTCCCAAATTGAGCTGCGTATTTTGGCAGATATGGCCTCCATTCAAACGCTTAAAAATTATTTCACCCAAAATAGAGATATTCATGTGCAAACGGCATCGCGTATTTTTGGGGTAAGTGAATCAGAAGTAACGCCCGAACTGCGGCGTCAGGCCAAGGCCATTAATTTTGGAATTATCTATGGCATGAGTGCATTTGGTCTGTCTCAGGCACTTAAAATACATCAAACACTTGCCAAAGAATATATCGATGTCTATTTCAAAGAATTTCCCGAAATCAAAACATATATGGACGAAACAAAGGATTTTGCAGCCCAAAATGGATATGTGCTCACCCTGACCAAAAGAAAATGCGTCATCCCTGGCATTTCAGACAAAAATGGAAATGTCCGTGCCTTTGCCCAAAGACAGGCCATCAATGCGCCCATTCAAGGAACCAATGCCGATATGATCAAAGAGGCCATGATTTTAATCAGTGCATTTTTGAAACAAGAAAATTTCAAAACAAAAATGATTTTGCAGGTTCATGACGAGCTTTTGTTTGAAATTCCAGAACAGGAACTCGAAATTGTGGTCCCGCGCATTAAAGTTTTGATGGAAAAAACATCCCTATCGATCCCCACGCCTGTAAATTATAGTATTGGGGACACCTGGGCTCAAATTCATGATTGATTTTAAGGGCAAGAAACGTTACAAATAAAATAAAAGTTTTAAAATAAGGAGACCCCAACATTGAACATTATTCTTATACCGTTATTTGGTGTCATTCAATCTTTACTCAGTCTTTATATTTTCGCCGTTATTTTTTATACGCTGCTTTTATTGCTGATTTCCCTTGGGATTGTTAATTCTTTTAACCGAATCGTCTTTAGTGCGTTGAATTTTTTGGCAGGGCTCATTGACCCTGTTTTGATGCGGATGCGTCTGGTTATTCCCATCGTTTCAGGCGTTGATTTATCGCCTCTTTTTCTCATTTTAATCTTAACCTTTTTACAAGGGATCATTTCCAGGACTGTTGAGGCCCTCTATTAGTGCATTGATTTTAAATGGAAAGCAGCTTGCCGCGGATGTTTTAAAAACAATTCCTAGCCAAGTTCAAGGTCAAAAACTTTTCTTGGCTGTCGTTTTGGTGGGCAATAATCCATCCAGTTTGATCTATGTTTCAAATAAAATGAAGACGGCAAATCGTTTAGGAATTGAAACGATGTTATTTCATTTTGAAGAAGATGCGTCTTTAGAGGATCTTTTGAGTGAAATTGAGACCTTAAATGCGGATCCGGCCGTGACAGGAATTCTTGTTCAGCTGCCCTTGCCCCAAAGTATCAATCCAAGAGAGTTATTGGATATGGTTGATCCATTAAAAGACGTGGACGGGCTTCATCCCTTCAATATGGGGATGCTGTATGAGGGAGATGAGAATTCTGCCCTGATTCCCTGCACACCCCAAGGATGTATCCATTTAATCGAGTCTTCCGGTGTCTCCATCGAAGGAAAAAAAGCGTTGGTGATGGGGCGGTCTTTAATTGTGGGCAAGCCTTTGAGTCTGATGCTCTCGAGTCGTGGCGCAACCGTGACCCTTGCCCATTCAAAAACGAGGGATTTACAAAAAGAAATCGAAAGCGCCCAAATTCTCATTTCTGCCATCGGGAATCCAGGATTGATCAAAGGCGATTGGATTCAAGAAGGCGCTGTTGTGATTGATGTGGGGATTTCAAAACTTGATTCGGGGCAGTTAAAAGGAGATGTGGAGTTTGAAACCGCAAAAGAAAGAGCCTTTGCCATCACCCCTGTTCCGGGCGGCGTGGGCCCCATGACAGTTGCATATTTGATGAAAAATATTTTAAAAGCAAATAAACTCCAACAAATGAGTGAAAGATAATCGATGATGTCTACTTCCAAAACAACATACGCCTATGTGATGTGGTCTTGCGCCGCATTATTTTATTTTTATCAATATATATTAAGGGTGATTCCCGGTGTGATGGAGCCGGTTTTAAAGGCTGAATTTAGCACAACTGCAGAACAATTTGGAACTCTTGGCGCCTATTATTTATATCCTTACGCTCTTTTTCAAATTCCCGTTGGCGTTTTGATTGACCGGGTGGGTGTTAAAAATACGCTTTTAGGATCGATTATTTTGTGTATCGTTGGAACCGCGATATTGACCGTCACGAGAAGTTTCGAATTGGCCCAGCTTAGCCGTGTGCTCATGGGAATGGGCTCGGCTTGCGCCTTTATGAGCTGTTTGAAAATTGCATCTGATAATTTCGAACCAGGTCACAGAGGGTTTTTAATTGGGGCAACGTTAACCCTTGGAACTCTTGGAGCGCTCGCAACCGGGTATCCCCTAACGCTTCTGATGAACGCCGTGGGATGGAGAGGGTCTTTGGGCTTTCTTGTGGGACTTGGCGTTGTGATTTTCCTCTTCACGCTCTTTTTGATGCGCAATCCCAAAGATCTTTTTAAACTCCAACCGCCACCCATGGAAATGACTTCTATTCTCTCCGATATCAAAGAAATTGCCTCAAATAAAGTCGTGATGCTCTATGCTTTTCTTGCGGTTGCCCTTTATGCACCTCTGTGCGTGCTGTGTGATCTCTGGGGCGTGCCATTTTTAATGCAAAAATATGGATTTGACCGGGCAGGGGCGGCTGATGCCTGCATGATGATGTATGCGGGGCTTTGTGTGGGAAGTTTGACGATGTCTTGGATTGGGGAGAAATATAATGTTCTCAATGAATTCATTTTGGTCTCGAGCTTTGTGATTCTTGCCTTGTTTTTTGTCTTAATTTTTGGCCCCATCTTTAGCTATCCCGTGCTTTCGTTTATTTTGTTTTTCATAGGGTATGCCTGCGGTGCTGAAATGCTTTGTTTTACAGGCGTTGCCCTGCATTCTTCCTCCAGAAAAAGTGGTGTGACTTTAGGGCTTGCCAATACAATGAACATGCTGGGCGGGGCGTTTTTGCAGCAAGGCGTGGGGATTATTTTAGATGGATTGTGGAGCGGAGGCGTGGATGCCCTTGGCAACCGTGTCTATGCCACCCAAAGCTATCAGGCATCTTTGTCCGTGCTTTTGGTTTTGATCGGGATCTCCTGTTGTGTTGCATTTTTGTTACCAAGAGGCAAGGAAAAGAATTTCGCGTAAAATAATTCTTGCCTTGAGCTGAAAAAGTGAGTAGATATAAAATTAATCTTTGACTTTAAAAAGTCAGATTCATTAAACAAATAAAAATAAATTATAATGGAGTTATATACTATGAAGAATCTTTTTTCCGTTTTGTCTTTAGTACTTTTCGCATCTTTCGCAGTAACTGCTTCTGCGCCAGCACCAACACCAGCACCAGCACCAGCAGCACCACATGATGATCATAAAACACCAGAGCAAATTGCTGCTGAAAAAGCTGCCGCTGACAAAGCTGCTGCTGATGCAAAAACAAAACACTAAATTATTTCTTACTTTTAAGAAATCAAAGAGGCATTTTTTAGTGCCTCTTTTTTTATGCCTGCATCTGGCGTTTAGCGAGCTCAACAACGGCTCTTGTTTCGATTTGCATGAGGATATCTTGAAGTTTGGGGTCTTGTGTGACCTGGTGAAGGTTTTGGGCAAGGGCCTCGATGTTCTTCAAGTCGTTTGTTGAAGTTGTTCCCATAAGTGTCTCCCGCCGCAGATCATCTAAAAGATTCAACAGGTCATCTGCCTTTTGAAAAATCTCATGATCCAGTAAATTTTCCTGTAATGTAAAAAGCGAGCTTAAACTTGGGAGGTCTTGAACAAAGATCCCGGAGTTGTCAAAGTGAACATCATCTAAAAATGAAGAGTAGCGTTTGACGGCTCCTTTGAGTTTGATGGAGGTGGCCCGAAGGCCAATTGTACCTATTTCAATTTTCATGAGTTACAAATCTTCATTTCTTTTTATTGTTTCTATATATAACAGAATACAGATCAAAAGCTTAAGATAAAGTAAACAAAGGGAAAAAAATGCGAATAAATTATGCTTCTTCTTCAAGATCGGCAAGATCTTCCGTGGAGTCATCGTCATCGTCTTCATCTTCCAGGCTGTCAATCCCACGTTCAAGTTCAGCCATTTGAAGTGACCATAAGGCTTCATCGGTATCGTCTTCCACATCCTCATCGGTATCTTCGGCAGGGATGTAGTATTGGAAGTTGTGAACTACTTTTTCTTCCAGTTCATCTAAAGAAATAGATCCTGCCGCAATTTCCCGCAGGGCGACAACTGGATTTTTATCATTTCCCTTTGAAATTGTGGGCTTTGCGCCGCTGGAAAGCTCTCTTGCCCTTTGGCCTGCCATAATAACAAGTTTAAAACGATTTGGAATTTGTGTAATGCAATCTTCTACTGTGACGCGGGCCATTGTGGTAAATCTCCTTATGATATATAATTAACGAATAATAACAATGGAGTATAATGCATGATGGATGAAAAAATCAAGAGGGATGTTAAGGTTTGGTTAAATTTTGGTCTTTTTTTTGTGGGCGTCATGCTTTTGCTGGGTGGGGCAACGCGTTTGACTGGGTCTGGCTTGTCCATGGTGACCTGGGATTTACTGTGGGGTGTGTTTCCGCCTTTCTCAGAAAGTGCCTGGGAAGAGTTTTTTCAAAGTTATAAACAAAGCCCCGAGTATTTAAAGATAAATTTTACAATGGACATAGAAGGCTTTAAAAAAATCTTTTGGCTCGAGTATTTACACAGGCTCATGGGGAGATTTTTAGGGCTCTATTTTTTATGGCCGTTATTGATAAAAAAGTCCCCCAAATATTTAATGTGGGGCTTCGTGCTCATTTGCTTTCAAGGTTTTTGGGGATGGCTGATGGTCAAAAGTGGTCTGAAAAACATTCCCCATGTGAATCCTTTCTTTTTAAGTGTGCATTTGATGCTTGCGGCCTCCCTTGTTGTGTGGATCATTTGGCAGTGTCAAGACCGGCCCAAGATAGGAGCAATAGACGTCCTATATATAGGTATGATTTTTATAGAAATTTTTTTAGGCGGATTGGTGGCGGGGTTTAAGGCGGGTTACATATATAATACATTCCCACTCATGGAAGGCGCATGGTTTCCAAGCGAGGTTGCAACCGTCTCGGATTTATGGCTGACCGCCGAAGGTGTTCAGTGGTTACACCGCGTATGGGCGATGGCTGTTTTGATGATTATTGGTAGATTTGCCTTTTTAAGAAGAAGTGAATTGCTATTTTTTTGTTTGGGGGCGCAAATTCTTTTGGGAATTTTTACGCTTTTGTTCAAAGTTCCCTTATTATTAGGATTATTACACCAGTTAAACGCCTTTGTTTTGTTGGGTTTTACAGTTTTTTTAATTTTTTTAAAAAAAGTTGAACGAAAAGCTTGACTTATAAAATCAACTTGGGTATAAGAGATGAATGTTCAGCAGCAATGGTGAACGAAAAGATCTTTAAAAAGTAAATAAAAGAAACCAAAAAGTAAATGGATACAAGAGCAGCAGCTGATAGATATAAAGGATTGGCTGTGGATCTTGTTTAAATTTAGTTTGAACGAGTTCAAGTCAATTTGAGAATTAATAATGAAATAGGATTAAAACATGAGAGTTGGATCCTGGCTCAGAACGAACGCTGGCGGCATGCTTAACACATGCAAGTCGAACGGATGGTAGCTTCG
>CAIYWZ010000003.1 GCA_903930075.1 uncultured Alphaproteobacteria bacterium
CGGGATGATCCAAGGGGAATTCCCTATTTTATTGCGGATCGTTTTGCTTGGCAGACGGACGAGGAAGAGCGGGAGGAGTTAACATTAGAAGATTTAGATATTATTGAACGGTTTTTAAATACTCCTGCTGGGAAAGAGGGAGAAGCTTGGGATTGGTTTTTACCGTGGGTGAAGCGTGGATGGCCGAAATCTGAGCAAGAGCTCACGTAAATAGTATAAGAAAAATCATAGGTCAAAAATGAACCTTGCAATAGCCGTCTCAGCCAATCCTCGAAAACACCCGCGTGATATAGCTGTCTCCAATAATGCTATTGGATCAAAGTACTACTTTGATCCAGAGTGTATGCAATACACTGGAGACTTTAAAGTCGTGCACATCAACCTTGTGAGCCCTCTCAAGTGGAATCATGAAGGTAAATCAGAACTGGCCGTAAAAATCTTAGAAGGCGAAAAAGCAGATCTTACCACGACTGAGTTGGAAGAGAAAGATACCAGCGAAAGTACAAGTTGGAACATCAGCGCTAAACTCAACCCTGCCGCCACTGCCACCGGGGGTGTGGATTATTCGGCAAGCTTCCAGACAAGCACATCGATGCACATCAAAAGCTCCGGGCGCGTGCAGACCGCGTTTCTACGCGAGAGCGACACCCACACAAATATCAGCGTCATCGAATTACACGACGAACATTCCAAAGCCTTCTCCATCAGCTCCACAGAAGCCAAGTATGAAGAAATCAACAACGGTCAAAAAATGACAGTTGGAATTTTTAATCCAGTAACGGCTACCGAAATATTGAAAGACATCGTCCATGAGATTGGAGGAAATTTCGAAGAAGCTGGCAATATCCTGAACAATCCAAGCTGTTTATCGGACTCCCTAGGAGACGCCCTAAAACAAACAGCCCTATCATTTGGACACTCCCTGGAAAACACCCTAGGCCTCGTTCCACCACCCATACCAGAATCCAGCACGAAACTGGCAGGAAATGACCCAAGAAGATGGCAAAGGAAAGACTCCAAAACTCCAGGAGAAACTCCAGAAGACGACACCACAAAAGACAAACGCACGATTGTGATTGGTGAAGACAACAGCGCGCACGTTGAGGAGGAACAAAAGCAGAAGCCGGTGCATGAGGAAGAGCAGCCCAAACCCACAAAACAAAAAGCACCTGAAAGACAAGCGCCCAAAGCTCCTGCAAAAGAAGCAACTCCGGTGCAAGAAACAACGAAACACACGATAAAGCCAATGACAGAGCTGGAGCAAAAACAATCGGATATTCGAGATGTACAAAATTTTCTGACCGGAGAAAACGTGCATAAGGATATTATCAATGCGTTTGATGATCCAAGGTTGGCGCAGGAGATTTCGGAATCGCTGATGAATCCGGTAGAAAAACACAAACTAAACCGTGAACGCCTCAACCAGGAAGCAGAAAGAGTCCGTGACCAAGTGATCCAAGGTACGGACAGTGAAAGCATGGGTAATTTGGCAGAAACCGGCACCAAAGTTAAGGATGGGTTGAAACGTATCGGGAAAATTATAGAGCCTGGCATCAAATGGCTCCATGATAATTCAAGTCCTGATGATCATAAAAGTGTTATTGCCAGAGTTCGTGATACGGTGGATGTGGTCGGACAGGTGATGCATGAAGTAGAATCGTTGACTTCAGATGTCTTAGCAACTGTAACAGGAAACGATGCATTTGCTAATGCTACGGCTTCAACAGCAACCATGCTTTTACCAGGAGCTGCAGTAAAAGGCTTCAAGGCAACAAAAAATGCTCTGAATTTAGGGAAAGCTGCAAATACGACGTCAAGAATATCTCGGTTTCCAGAAAATCCTGCGTCTCATCCTACAATGAGCATTCTTGAAACAATACCCGAAAATTTGCCGAAAATGTCGTATGCACCGGCGTCAAATAATGCGACATTTAGCAGATCTGCCCCTTGGATGGAAGGAGTTCCGAATTCAAAATTATCCGCCAGCGAAGTGACTCCCAACGTCACGCTACACCAAAGCGCAACAGCTGCAAAAGTCTCCCGTGAGGTACTTGAGCAGCAAGCAGGAACAAACGCCGCTTTGAGAAACACAGGGTCTACGTTTGAAAGGGATATCACATTCAGTTCCGCAGAACGCGCAGCTCTAGAACAACAAGCCACCGCCACCCGTGAAGCCCTGCGGGAGTCCTTGAGGGCTGATGCAAGGGCAACAGGGAAATTGAGAGAACTCACCAAAGAAGAACTGAGTGCTTTTGGATTTAAGGGACAATCAGTTGCAGGTAAAAGGTCTTTCAATTCAACTACAGGGCAATATTCTATGAATTCTGAAGTATATTTAAAGCCCAATCAAACTCCACAAACGATTTTAAACGATGTGTTAAATGACTTGAGTAGAACA
The DNA here is from genome assembly GCA_903930075.1 of uncultured Alphaproteobacteria bacterium. Taxonomy (GTDB): domain Bacteria; phylum Pseudomonadota; class Alphaproteobacteria; order CAIYWZ01; family CAIYWZ01; genus CAIYWZ01. The sequence continues at coordinate 2,399 of CAIYWZ010000003.1, forward strand.
AAGGGTACTGTCGTGAGAGTAGAAAGAGGAGCTGCGAATAATAAATCTCCAATGGAAACGCATATCTATGGGGACGAATCTCGGGTTGTCTTCAGGGATATCGGGGGTTCTGGAGATCCAAAAATAGAAATTACAAATGAATCTTTTAATACATTTGAAAAAATGACAATTAAGTAAGGGGTAAATACTATGACCATTTCAAATTTTTCTAAATTTAAAACTCCCTTTAATAGGGAAACAATAAAAAAGTCCTTTAAAAAGTTTAAGGAAGAATATCCAAATAACGATGCATTTTATTTTGATTGTGAAGAAGCTATTGATATTTTTGTGTATGATGGAATAGAAAAAGAGACGGATGAAGGTAGATCATACAATGGAGCTTGGAGGTGTTTCGACAGAAACGACCCCAGGGGAATCCCTTATTTTATAGCGGATCATTTTGAGATACAAACAAGTGAAACACAACGAGAGGCTTTGAGCCCGGAAGATTTGGATATAGTCGAACGTTTTTTGGATACGCCTCTTGGTAAAGAAGAAGAAGCATGGGATTGGTTTGAACCTTGGGCGATCAAACGAGGGTGGATGAATCCCCCAGCATATGGAGACCAGCTTTATGAAGAACAAGTGGGTTTGAAAAAATAAACCCAGCAGGATATTAAACTCTTTTGGATCAAAGTAATACTTTGATCCAGATTGTATCCCATGGAGATGCATATTTTTGGAGACGGTTCTCGGGTCGTTGTCAGAGACATCGGAGTTTCCGGACAACCAAAAATAGAAATTATAGATACTTGTTTAAATACCAGTGAGAAACTAACAATTATGCACAAGTAAAGTGGAGAATGAATATGAAATTACCAGAAATACACATTAAAGGATTTTCGCAATACAAATCAGCAATTGATGA
>CAIYWZ010000004.1 GCA_903930075.1 uncultured Alphaproteobacteria bacterium
CTCTTAGCTCAGGATCTGACTTTATACGATCCATCACAAATTTCGATGAAACACATAAAACGAACTTATTCCCACCGTTTTTATTTTGATCAACGATTATTTCGGTTTTCAAAAACCAACTTTGGTAGAGCGCATCTCCAATCCTTTGCTGAATGGCAGATCGAACAGCCCAAGCTTCAGGTGATTCATTAGAATGGAAAGAACCGTTCATTGATTCCCTATCCCTCTTCCCTGCTCCACTACCGTTACAATCAACTTTGGGCCCATTATTCTTTAATTTATAATTAGACACCCTTGTGCCAAACGTAAAAGCGCCTTCTTTAATCTTTTGGATATTTTCAGAACGAATGGCCCAATCCAAATTGGCTCTAAAATCCGTCTTCTCCCCCATTAGAAATTTGCACGTTGTAATTTTATGGCAAAAGGCTTCAAACTTTAAAAGATCATCCTCAAAATGCTTGCTCAATGCTGCATTTAAGTGTTTTGACCGTTGCGGCGTTATGAAAACAATTCGATCTTCCCTCCCCTCTCCCACTATTTCATTCCACAGCTGGATCATTTTGGGTGAATTTTCATTAAAATTATTTTTAATATCTCTCTCAGCCGGCTTGTCCGGCTGTGTTGTTTCAACGCCGCCAATGCTGGTAATGTATGCTGTACGAGCGTGCTCCTGGGAGATAGAAAGTTTAGTTGTTTGTTTGTTTGATATATATCTATTAGGGGGGGTGCTCATTTGATCAGGGGGGGTGCTCATTTGATCAGAGTCAGGTGATTTCTTTACGATAATTGATTCAGCGTTTTTGATGTTATTAAAACGAAAAAAATTGAAAGGTTTCCCCTGGTTGGTCCCCTGCCCCATCCGTTGTTCTGCCGTTTGCTCTGTGTGAAACATTTCATGGAAATGACGATTCGTTTGTTGGTCTTCAATTGACCTTGGCCGTGCGATTAATGTTTTTTCAAGGTTGCCAACAATGGATTCAAGTGCATCATAGTCAATCGTGTATGATTTGACCTGAGTTCCCCCTTGATAGAGTTTATGGTCGTTAAAACAATGTGCGAGGACAACGCCCTGTTGTTCTAATTCACTAAACGCACGGCGAATGGTAATAATAGCTAAATCCTGAGTATCTTTGATTTGTTGGTACCATTGATTGTAGGAATTACGAATCCATTGACGACCGTCATGGGTGATGCCGTATTTTAGATTTTCTCGTGAGAGCCAATAATGAAGTTGCTGCAAAACGCGTGCAGTTGATTTACCAAAATGGTGTGTCAATACAGGACAACGAATATACGATGTGCCGGTGTAAAGAGGCTTTATAGCGCAAGGCATGTCAAAACTCCTATCGTTTTGCACACCAAACACTGATTTTAACAAACAAAAAATACAATTTTTATTTTTAGTGATTGAAAGTTCGTTTGTCAATCTTTTTGTTTGGTGTTTTTTAAAGTAATGTTTGCTAGATATTTTGATACGGTTGAAGTAAGTTTATTTTTTTATGCTATAACTTAATCAAATAAAATTCAACAAAAAAAAAACATAAAAAACATA
>CAIYWZ010000005.1 GCA_903930075.1 uncultured Alphaproteobacteria bacterium
ACAAGTCTTTGGAATATGGCAAGCAACATGAAAGGCTTTGTCGATAACACAGGAGACGCCATCGACAACACCAGCACATTTGTTCACAACGCCGTCAAAGCTCCGACAAGCACATTTGCAGGTACGTTTGACTTTTTGAAGACGGGTGTGAACGCTGCAGCAGACGTCATCGAGCGCAATACCTCAGCACCACATGGGGGAACACAACCCAGCACGAAACTGGCAGGGGATGATCCAAGAAGATGGCAAAGGGAAGACTCCAAAACTCCAGCAGAGACTTCAGAAGACGACACCACAAAAGACACGCGTGATTTTACCATTGGTGAAGATGGGAAGGCGTATTTTGAAGAGGATCAGCAGCAGAAACAGCCGGTGCATGAGGAAGAGCAGGATCAGAAAACAAATAGGACTAAACAGGCTCCAGATGAAGCTGATGTTGAGAATCGAGGTGGCGGGGGCCATGAAAATCAGGATCATGCGTCCTTTGATACACCAGACTACGATAATTCAGAAGATGATTTTATCTGGGGATTTCAGGAGCTTCAAAGGCAGGTCTCAGAAGTTGATCCAGAACTTGCCGAAGCTCTCGCAGACCCAGATCATCTCGAGGATTTGCTTGCAAGAATGAATCCTCAAGAAGACATGGCCGTTGAGGAGGATTCGAGTATAAATGAAGCTGGTGCTGGAATGCTTTCAACTGCAATCCTGATGATTCTTTCTAGGGGTAAATACAAGGGTAACCCTGCGGTAGCGGGAAAAGTCGCTCAGAAAATTACCCAGCAAGCCGCAAAGCAAGCAACTCAACAGGCGACAAAACAAGCGACAAAACAAGCCGCAGAAACAACGAAAAAGGTACTCACAAACGCACAGAAAAAAGCCATAAGAAACCATGTAAAATCCTTGAATTCTGCCAAAGATAATGTTAAACTAAATGGCAATGATTTGAGAACGAAGAAAGAAACCATCCTTTATCGGATCAGACAAACAAAATTAGATACAGGACAGTCAAAGTCATATAAATATGGCCAAACTTCCCAAGGGTTTACAAAGTCTGGTGCATTGAAAAGACCTGCTACCCAGGCACGTAGATTAGAAAGAGACAATCCTGGTTCAGAATTTAAATACGATATTGTCAGAAGGTATTCTACTAAAAAAGATGCTTGTAAATTTGAAACAAAAATAATTGAAGAACTAAGAAAAACGGATGCAAACGCTCTGCCAGGAAACAAAACAAATAGGTAATCAAGGAGAAAATAAAATGGAAATACAGCGTTTACCCTTTACAGGAAGTATTGTAAATTTGAAGTTTTTAAGAATTAAAAAAGATAATGATATGATTTTTAGAAGCAAAGCTGCTCAACGTATAAGAGAGCTACTGACAGAAACAAAGTTTTTAGAAAACGCTCCGTTCACATGGATGAGTTTTATCTATCAGTATGGTGATGCCAACAAATTTAGCAAGCCTTGGTTAGGCAGAATCAATAAAAAATACCATGATCTACCGGTCAACGTTGATATTGACTCCGATTGGATTGAATATGCATCATTTAACGATGAACCCATGTTAGAGCGCGTTTTTGAAGCTGCGGGGCTTGAGGCCGTCATTTATGTTGGGAAGAAGTATAATCTTCCCACAGAACCTCTGGAAGAGCGCCTGAAA
>CAIYWZ010000006.1 GCA_903930075.1 uncultured Alphaproteobacteria bacterium
AAAAAGTTCACGACTTCCGTTCCAAAAGGTTTGCCGCCAGCAATACTGGATTGATGTCCACCGAAAATGACAACGGCAAAATATCAACTGTGGGCTTTGATACAAATCTTTGGAATATGGCAAGCAACATGAAAGGCTTTGTCGATAACACAGGAGACGCCATCGACAACACCAGCACATTTGTTCACAACGCCGTCAAAGCTCCGACAAGCGCATTTGCAGGTACGTTTGACTTTTTGAAGACAGGTGTGAACGCAACAGCAGACGTCATCGAGCGCAATACCGCATCATCACATGGGGGAACACAAACCAGCACGAAACTGGCAGGAAATGACCCAAGAAGATGGGAAAGGGATAACTCCAAAACTCCAGAAGAGACTTCAGAAGACGCCACGCAAGACACGCGTGATTTTACCATTGGTGAAGATGGGAAGGCGTATTTTGAAGAGGATCAGCAGCAGAAACAGCCGGTGCATGAGGAGGAGCGGAAAGAACAGCAAATACCCGAACTCACCCCAGCTCAAAAGGCTTACCTATTGTCTATTATACAAAAGGAAGGTATTTTTGATTCAAGCGATCCATCAGCGGCCCAGGCTGCCTATGAATACGGGCAATTCCTGGAACAAAGACAACAAGAGCGAGAGAAGATCTTGCCACAGGGAGAGGGCATTAGAGCCTTGTTTATACGTGATTCTATTGCCAAAAAAGAAGCAAGGGAAAAAAGATCGCTCACGCCACAAAGTTTAAGGTATGCCACAGAGGAGGCGGGAAGGCAATATGAGCGGCACCTGGCTTACCAGCTTGATACCCAGTATGCAGATGCAAAACTAGATGCGTTAGAAAAGTTCTTGTACATTTTGGACCTACCGATTAAAATCGCAGGAGCCTTGGCGGCAGGAGAAGTGTTTGTGGCCAAAGATGAAGATGGATCAAACTTAACGCACGAACAAGCCGTTCAACTCGCAACGCAAGCTCAAGAGAATGTTGAAAGCTTTCTTGGCACAGCTTTGATTGTCGGAAATGTAAAAAAGTTTGGATTAAGCAAACTTAGAGACATGGTCAAACACAGCCGGGATAGCTTCAAGCATCTGCGGAAAATGCCTGGAAAGCCCAAGATGCCGGCGGAGGTTGGCATTAATGAGGGTTCAGCCAGATTTAAAACTTCAGAACTGGATGCTGCTCGGGGGAGCTTGAAACCGGTTGAGGTTCCGGCAACTTCTATTAGTGCGGCTGAAAAACTCAAAACCGAGTTGAGAATGACAATGGAAAAACCAACTGTAAACGATTCGAATTTGGCTGCAATTGTAAAAGATTTGTTTAGAGAAAATGCTAAAATTGGTAATAAAAGTTCTGCAGCAGCTGTTCGTTTTGAAGCCGATACTGGTTCAAGAGTTGGAGGAAAATTGCATTCGCAAAAATGTACGGATAATTTAAATCGTCTAGCAGACTGGATTAAAACAGCAGAAAAAGTCAGAGAATCTACATCGTCAGGTTTCCCAAAATCAAAAGTGCCTGATCTTCCAAAACCAAATGCTCAAGATATTCAGACTGCAAAAGATCTTTTCTTAGATATGCAGCAGGCTTTGAGAGGACCCAAACTATGATTAATAAAGAGAGAAGGAGATAAAATAATGTTAACTGATTTAGCAAAACAAAATGACCAAGAGCCTTATCTTGAAGCCTTATTAAACGAAGATGTTAATGCTTTTCAGGATATAATCAATTATTTAAAATCATCTTATATTCTTGCGTTAGAAGGGAACTTAAGTATCTTTGAAGAAGTAGTCTTGAGGTTTTCTGAGGAAGAAAGAAAATACCTTAAGGAACATCTTCCTATGGTTGAGTTGAAGAGATTTTTTGTTTTAAAAATTTTAACTGATCTTAAGCAAAAAGCATTTTCTAAAGAGCTTATCAAAAAATGGGCGACCTTTTTTAGAGAAAACCTTATAACCGGAGTAGAAAAAGACGAAGACACAAAATATGTTTTGGCAAAACTTCAAGATCTTAATACAAACGAAGGTATAGACGAAATGATAGCGCTCATGAGTCTCCCAGATGAATCTCCCATTATACTAGAAGTTCTTAAGGAGATACCAGAGTTTTCTATCGATTGGGAAGAATATCTCAAAGTTGGAGAATACAGCATAGGAAACACTCCTGGACCTACTTGTGATTTTGGAGCATTGGGACACTTTACGGTGAAAAAACTTCAAGAAGAAAATCAAAACACGATACTTATTAAACGTATTTTTGATTTGATAGAAAAATTTATCGTAGAAGGAAATGATCTGGTTCAAACAGCAGCAACAACGGGTTTTCTTGAAGCGATAGATCATAGTATTCCTGATTGTATACAAGTATCCGATTTTAAATCTTATTTGGGGAGAGAATCTTTAGCGTATTTACGAGAATATGATAAATTTATGGGGAAAGGTGATATGTATGAATAATAAAAAACCATCTGAATAAGGAACGCAGCCATGTTATTAATACAAGAACATGTTTCATTTACTGAAGACTTTTTCAAAAATCTCCCTCCCCTAAGTTGGGGGGAGATCTTTTTTGGATATGAGAATAAGCTTTTAAGTTTTGATTTGGTTTGCTTGTTAGCTAAACAATTAGTTGATAGTTTAACCAACCCGTTAGAAGAAGAATTTGCTTTAGCATATTTTGATACTCCTTATTATGAATTTTTAGAGCATCTCAAAGCTCTTTCTAAAAAGGACACGCCTGCAAATATCCAAGAAAAGTGGGTTTTTCTTTTGGTCAGATGGGTTTACGAAAACAAGGATAATTTTGAAGATATCTCAGAAATTATTGCCTTAATTTATTGTGATTTTGAGCATCCTGAAGAGCTTAGATATATGGTTCCTTATCAGTTTTTTGATGAATCTTTTCCAAAAATCGAGGATGAAACTGACGATGAGTGGCTGGATAGATATATAGAAGATTTTTTAAAAAAGGAAATCCATGATTGATCTTAAGACGTTTGTACAATTTGAATCCTATCAATTTGGAAGGATAATACAATGACGCTAAATGATTTTGAAGCCAGACAAATTCTTTTGATGAAAGAAACCATTGAAGATTATCAGCAAGACAAATTAGACATTGATAATTTAATATTTAATTTAACAAGTTTAGCAAATTTTTTTGAAGAAAAAGATCCAGTTTGGCATGAAAGATTTTTAGAATTTTGGGGGACTCTCGAGATATTAAATTCATTGAGAATAGTGTCTAATAAAACAGATTTTTCCCAAGAAGCTAAACAAAAAATAGATGAGGCTTTAAACAATTTAAGTAACTATTCACCAAGAAATAATCAGTCATCACAAAACGCTGGCAATTTCCCGCTAAAGAGTATATTCAGTGCGTCTGTGGGGCAC
>CAIYWZ010000007.1 GCA_903930075.1 uncultured Alphaproteobacteria bacterium
ACTTGCATCTCCACCACATACCGCTCGCCGTTTTGATCTTTGCAGATAATATCCACAACCGACGTTTTCCCAGCCTCCACCCAGGGCACCTGGATCGGATTTAGAAATTCCACCGATTCAATACACGTTTTCCCCTCATGCCCCAGCGCGCCATCCAAAAAATCAATCAAAAAATCCTTATGCTCCTCGCATCCAAAGATTTTTTTGAATGCCACGTCGTTTTTTGGATCGTAATATCGCTGCATATTTGCTTCTTTCGTTTAGCTTAACTTTAAGATTTATAATAGCACATATGTATCATATTTTCAAGTGAGATTTTGCGTTGTATCACCAAATCCGTCTCATCAGTGATTCTATTTATAACTTAAATCCATGAAAGGAAACCAAATGATGAAGATACAATATAAAGTTTTAATGATCGCCTTTGCAATGATGAACACATCCGCGCTTGTTTACGCGACACCATCAACTCCAGAACAAGACCGTGCAGCGGTTGATGCTGGGAAACTTTTGATAGAGTTGGCTAGTAAAGAGCCTAGGATTGATTTAACTAAAGGTGATCCTATGAGTGCGAGTGCACTTACTACTACTGAATTGAAACTTAAACTAAAAGCAATAATCGAAAAAGTCAAATAAAGATTAAACAAGCTTTAGAAAAATCATAAATAATAAAAAAACTTACAAAAAAACTTGACATCGATGATTATATGTATTATTTAGATTGAACACTTCTTATGAAGTGTCTTTTGTCCCCGTCGTCTAGCCCGGCCCAGGACACCGCCCTTTCACGGCGATAACACGGGTTCGAATCCCGTCGGGGACACCATTTTTTGCTTTTGAAATTGCCCTTCGGGCTTTTTTGATAAAAGAACTGCAGCACAGGGCTTGCAGAGTCAAAATATTTTCTTTCGTTTTATCTCTATCAGAGTCGTAAACTTCAAAAATCTTCCGTATCTCTTCCAGGATCAATCGTTGATGCCTTAATGTGCTCGAAGGGTCTTGTATCAGCAGGTCAAAAAGGGCAAGGGCGTCAAATGTATGTAGCTTGGACAAAGATCCCCAGCTCCTCCAAATCTTCCCAATTTCTAACTTCATGTCCACGGATACATCCTTGTCCTTTAGAATTTCTTTTAGGAGACGTTCTGTTTTTTCAAAAATTGTGGGGTCGTAACACGTGGGGTCGTAACACGCGAAGGAGCTGAGAGCTTTGGCGGTTTTGAGTTTGTGTAAAAGGGTTCCATCGTCTAAGTGCTCGAGGGTTTGGATGACTAAAGGCGCAAGCTTTAAGGGGTTTTCGGGGGTATACTTTAGGACTTGGACTCCCAAAAGCGGAAGGGATATCAACATCAAAAAAAAACAGAATATTTTTCAAAAAAAATCCTTTTGCAACGTTATGGCTACAAAAGGAATTCTAACAGAAAAAGTCTTGAACGCAAACCCCAAACAATTAAGGCTTTGTATGATTGCCCTTACGTCTTAAGAATGCGGGGATATCCAGATTTTGATCCTCGGATTCTTGCTTTTGCGTAAATGCCCCAGGGGCAGATTCATTGGTGCGCATGCGCGGTTGTGTCTCTTCTGGCGCAGGCGATCTTGGGGCAGATCTGGTCACGCCTGTGAGCCTTTCAAAAAAGCTGAGTTTGCGCTTTTGTGGCTCTGTCGAGGCTGATGCTGCTGGAGTGTAATAATTTGACGAAGAAGAAGCCCCTTGGTCCTGGGATTGCTCCGCAGCCGTATTTTGAGACGGGAAGGGGTACACAACTTGTTGTTCACTCAGCGCATTTAAGGAATTCATAAAAGCGCTATCGGCTTTAAATTCATCGGGCGGTGTGGGTCCAACGGACGAGATGATTTGTGGTGCTGCTTTTTTGGCTTCGGCAATGGCCTTTGTGACCGATGCGGAGTCAATGCCAGTGGCCACCACAGAAACACGTACACGGCCATTTAAACGCTCGTCAAAGGTGGATCCAAAAATAATGTTGGCATCTGAATCCACTTCTTCACGGATCCGGTTGGCGGCTTCATCTACTTCAAACAGGGTCATATCATATCCCCCCGTGATGCTGATCAACACGCCCTTTGCGCCTTTCATGGAAACATCATCCAAAAGGGGATTGGAAATGGCGGCTTCAGCGGCATTGATGGATCTTCCTTCGCCTTCGGCTTCCCCGGTTCCCATCATGGCTTTGCCCATCTCGCCCATAACTGTTCGGATGTCCGCAAAGTCAAGGTTAATGAGCCCTGGCATGATCATCAGGTCCGTCACGCCCCTTACGCCCGAATATAGAACATCATCGGCCATTTTAAAGGCATCGGCAAAGGTTGTGCGTTCATTGGCCACCCGGAAGAGATTTTGGTTGGGGATGACAATGAGCGTATCCACAAATTGCTGAAGTTCTTCAATCCCGGCATCGGCGGTTCTCATGCGGTGGGCGCCTTCAAAGGAAAAGGGCTTTGTCACCACACCAATGGTTAAAATCCCGCGCTCCCTTGCGGCTTTTGCAATCACGGGCCCCGCGCCCGTTCCTGTACCACCGCCCATACCAGCTGTGATGAAGACCATATTGCTGTCTTTGATCGCATCAATGACTTCTTCGATGGTTTCTTCCGCGGCCGATTTTCCAACCATGGGCCTGGACCCGGCTCCCAGGCCTTGGGTAATATTCATGCCCAAACGGATACTTTTGTCGGCCAAAGATTGGGTTAGGGCCTGGGCATCTGTATTGGCCACCACAAAATCAACGCCTTCAAGCTTATAGCGAATCATATTGTTTACAGCATTTCCGCCGGCTCCTCCAACACCAATCACAGTAATTTTTGGTTTAATATCGGTTAGTTTTTGTGTTTGTGTTGGTTTGGCTGACATGAAAGCTCCTTTTGCTTTTGTTGATATGATTAATTCTGTAGATAAAATTAACCTTTTTTTAAGAACTTGTCCACTTGTATTTGCATATATTTACAAGGATTTTTCATCTTTTTTAAAAAAAGATAAAAAATAAGTAGACATCTGTCCATTTTTGATATAAACACAGATTTATCAAATATGCCTGGATAGCTCAGTTGGTAGAGCAGCGGACTGAAAATCCGCGTGTCGGTGGTTCAAATCCGCCTCCAGGCACCATAAAAATTATTTTGTCTTTCAAATTCATATCTGTATAGTCATAAAAAATAAAAGTTATTTATCCTTATGAAGGAGAGCTGGGCATGAATCACAGAACAAAACTCAATGAAGTCGGCGTATAAACTTCTTCTCTGATCTTTTTTGAATCCATACTCATCCATTCCAAAATTAACCTTCTGTTAATCATATTGCCTCATTCTTGGCTTTGAAAAACGACGAGTAGAAAATGAGGAATAAAAATTGAGCCTGGATCTTTCTCAAAAAGCAAAATTAACAGAAACAGATGAAACATCCGTGTTTGATGTGTCCACAATGGAAGCTGTTTATACGGTCATTTGTAGAGTTGAATGCCTCAAAGGAGAATGGAAAAGTGCTATAAAAGACATGCAGCCTGAGACTTTTCAAAGACTCAAAACCTCCACCATCATGACAGCTGCCCTTCATGCAAGTACCCTTGATGGATATCCTTTAACCAAAAAAGAGATTGAGCTGACCTATCAAACTTTAAAAAAATCCAAAACATTTGAAAACCCATCCCATGCGTATGCCGCAGGGTATATGGAAGGCTTAGAATTTATTTTGGGCTCCTTTGAAACATTGGAGCTCGATGACCCCCTCATTCGCAAAATTCATGAACGCATTCTTCGGTATACTCCCCTTGAAATGTACAGAAAAGGTCAATATGGATTTGCGGGCAAAACCCAGTCCAATATCCTTGCGATTTTAACGGGAAAAACGCCTTCATCGGCCGTTCAAACGCAGATGCAAAATTTAATTGCCTGGTATACCTTAAAAATTCAAGAAAAAACAAAACACCCCCTTGTTTTAATTGCGATTTTTATCTCAAGATACCTTAAACTTGCGCCCTTTCGAGACGGCAATATTCCAAGTCTTCGTCTTTTAACCTACTTTTTGCTGCTCAAAGAAGGATATGCGTTTGCGTCTATTTCTCCCCTAGAGCCCATGATGGAGGCACCCCAAAAATCCTTTCCAGATTTTAAATCGCGTTTATTTGACTTTCTTGAAACAATTGAAAAACAAGCAGGTTGTGGATTAGAGACAGAAAAAGAAACCTCCATCGAACATCTTTTATCGCAAAAACAACTGGCCCTGTGGCAATGGGCCAATGAAAATAAATCCCAAAACTTTTCCAGAAAAGACGCCGTCACCGCCCTTGGATTCCCTGAGCGCACGGTGGAAGAAATCATCAAAAAACTCAACCTCTTGAACGTGCTTCAGCGCATTGGCCAGGGGAAATCGACTAGGTATAGGGTGGTGTAAAAATGAAAAAAATCTTTAACATCATTTTGATTTTGGTTGCAATGGAAAATACAGGTGTGATCGGGAGCGATGTATCGCAGTACTTGAACTCTGTGGATCAATACGTCAATAATCCAGTGGAAAAGTGGGTGACGAGTTATGGGGGTGTCATCATCAATCATTATGCCCCCAGGCATGTTTCCCAAATTTGCAAACATCCTTGTATGTGGGGCCTGATGCTTTGCGCTTTAATGGAAAATGAAATACTGTCCATGGAGGAAAAGACATCTCTTTTGGCAGATAAATTGCATCTGGTTGAAAACAAGGCAGCGCCTATTGTGGAGATGTTTTTTGACCATAGACGCACGCAAGAAGAACAACGCACATTTATTCAAAACTCTCTCCACCTGCCTGAAATGATCGATTTTCTTGGAAAAATACCATTGTTTATGGATGAGGTTGGCCTTGATGGGGAAACCAGAGAGAGAATTGTATCCCTCTATGAAGAAGAGCAACGCAGAACCCAAGCCTATTAAGTAAGGCAGTGCTGCCTGGTGTAACAGGAAGTCTTGTTATTTTCTTTTGCCAAGACGAACGCCGTCTTCCCATCACTATTTTGCAAATCAAGCTTTGCTCCGCGCTCAAGAAAGAGTTTGACTGCTTCCAAACATCCATATTTTGCGGCCTCCATTAAAGGTGTTTCCCCATAGGTGTTGGCTAAATTCACATCCGCGCCATTGTCAAGCAAGAGCCTGGCCGTATCCGTGTCCGTATATCTACTGCATGAGGCAAAGAGTAAAGCTGTTTTGCCATAATGTTCTCCTTTTTCGTTAATCTTGGCCCCATTTTGGATCAGTAATTTTATAATATCGTTATAACCGTGTACTGACGCCAACATCAAAGCCGTTTCGTTCTTGCTGTTTTGAAAATGAACATTGGCCTTATATTTGAGCAATAATTTGACAATAGAAGTATTCCCGCTCCCGCAGGCGTTGATTAAAGCCGTTTCTCCATAGATCGATCTGTCATCTATTTTTGCTCCATTTTCAAGTAGTAATTTTACGATGTTTCTGTCCTGTCGGCCTGCGGCAATCATTAAAGATGTCAATCCATCACTGTCTTTCAGGCTTCCATCCGCACCATTTTTAAGCAAAATTTCAACCGCCTCCGTGTTGCCTTCCTGGGCTGCAAACATCAGAGCCGTAAAATTGCGATATTTGCTGGAACGGGCGTTTATTTCTGCGCCTTTGCGGATTAATATTTCTAGTTGTTCTCCCAGTCCATATTTTGCCACCTCCATCAAAGGCGTGTTGCCGTATTCATTTTTAACGGTTTGATCATTTGTGCTTGCAAAGCTGGATTCAGCGTGGATTCCAAAAAAGACCATCAAAGCATACATTAATTTCATCATCATTATTCCTTCCTTTTTTTAAAAAACAATTGAGAAAAATTTATTCCCTTATGGGATAAAAAGCAACTATTTTGTAACTCCCCAGGTATGTAATCATTAAGCCGTTGCTTTTTGGATTGCTTGGAATATTGGATTGCCTTGTTTTCGGTTGGTGGAAATGAAGCCGCGGGTATTTTTTATAAATTTAAGATTTTTAATAGTAATTTTAATTTGAAAATTTACTTAATATCAACTATTTTTTAACAATGAAAATTTACAAAGTATTTGGTTAATATTTTAAAAGATTTACATTGATATTTTGATAGTTTTTTA
>CAIYWZ010000008.1 GCA_903930075.1 uncultured Alphaproteobacteria bacterium
GTGCCCCACAGACGCACTGAATATACTCTTTAGCGGGAAATTGCCAGCGTTTTGTGATGACTGATTATTTCTTGGTGAATAGTTACAAAATTTGATTGATATCTTCTACACTGTCAACCAGTGATTTTGCGAGGGCTACACTCTTTTCAGAGGCTACGCTAAACGCAGCTGCGTAACATAAAGAGATAAATAACTGATTTTTTTCTTGCTCGTTAAAATACAGGATATCATCTGACGTAAACGTAAATGCAGATAAAAATCCGCGCAACTGTGCCAGATATTCTTTAGGTGCATGAAAGTCCAGATAACGGGCTGTAGGTAATTCACTTTCCTGTTGCTCCACTTGAATATTTTCCGGGTCTGAATAAGTAAGTGGAGAAAATAAGGAAATTTCAGGGTAAGGCAGATTGTGTCTACCAAGATAATCATTGTAGGCTTGCGTAAAACTCCCATAGCTATACGACCCAATAATCGCTTTTTTTGCTTCAAGATCGGAAGCTTGACTGAGATTCTGAACAGCCTCTACAATCATTTCTTCAGGATATGTTTGATATTTTGCAGTCCTTGCATGACAGTTGTAAAAATCATCAATATTCTGTTGCGTTAATTCTGATCCAGAGACCCTACCTGCTAACAAGATAATACTTAATAATCCTAGATGTAATAATTTCATTGTAAATAAATCCTTATACTTTGTTAATAATACTAAATACCTTCAAGGATTCTCTATCATGCCCCTTCAAAACTTGTCAAGTTTTTTTTCAAACTCTGCTCTTGCCCAATGCAGCAAAATGGTATATCCTTGGCTTAAAATTATGGTATAAATTGTAAAGGTATATCCACATGAGACGACACGCAGCCGAAATTACGGCACTTTTAAAATCAAAAATTTTGGAATTCACGCCAGACCTTGAACCTTTGGAAGTAGGAAAGGTTTTATCCGTTTCCGATGGGGTGGCTTTAATTTGGGGACTTGAAGGTGTTTCTTACCTTGAGATGCTCGAGTTTGAAGGCGGCGTTTTGGGGATGGCTTTGAATTTGGGCGAAGACAGCGTGGGCGCTGTGATTTTTGGGGATGACCGGGATGTGACTCAAGGAGATACGGTCAAACGCCTTTCCCGTTTGGTGGATGTTCCCGTTGGAGAAGAATTACTCGGCAGAGTTGTGGATGCCCTTGGAAATCCAATTGATGGCAAAGGGCCATTAAATACCAAAAAACGCTATCCTGTGTTTGCCGATGCCCCTGGAATTATTGACCGTAAATCCGTGCACGAACCCCTTCAAACAGGCATTAAAGCCATTGATGCCCTTGTTCCCATTGGGCGGGGTCAGCGCGAATTGATCATTGGCGACCGGGGGACGGGGAAAACAGCCCTGGCTCTGGATACAATTTTGAATCAAAAACAAGCCTTTGAAAAAGGCGACATGAGCAAAGCCCTTCATTGTATTTATGTGGCCATTGGTCAAAAACGCTCAACGCTAGCTAAAATCGTCAAGGATTTGGAAGAAGCTGGCGCCATGAAATATACAACCATTGTTGCAGCCACAGCTTCCGATCAAGCGCCCTTGCAAATGCTTGCTCCCTATGCGGGTTGCGCCATGGGGGAATATTTCAGAGACACAGGCAAACATGCACTGGTGATTTATGATGATCTTTCCAAGCAAGCCGTTGCCTACCGTCAAATGTCTTTGCTCCTGCGCAGGCCACCAGGGCGCGAGGCGTATCCTGGAGATATTTTCTTCCTTCATTCAAGCCTTCTGGAAAGAGCCGCAAAATTATCACATGAAAAAGGCGGAGGATCTTTAACAGCCCTTCCCATCATTGAAACCCAAGGCGGAGACGTCTCCGCCTATATCCCAACAAACGTGATCTCCATCACCGATGGTCAGATTTTCCTTGAAAGCAATTTGTTTTATAAAGGCGTAAGACCCGCCATTAACGTGGGGCTTTCTGTGAGCCGTGTGGGATCTGCCGCGCAAACCAAAGCCATGAAACAGGTGGCTGGGAAAATCAAACTCGAGCTTGCCCAATACCGGGAAATGGCCGCGTTTTCTCAGTTTTCTTCAGACCTTGACGTTTCCACGCAAAAACTCCTCTCCCGGGGAGAACGACTTGTGGAGCTTTTAAAACAGCCCCAATACGCACCTGTGTCCCTTGAACACCAGATCGTTGAGATTTTTGCAGGGGTCAAGGGATATTTGGATGATATCGATGTTCCCAATATTTCAAGATACACCGACGAGCTGATTGCGTATATGGATAAAAATGAACCAAAAGTCTTAGAATCCATTGTCAGCAACAACCAAATCACCCCTGAGAATGAAGAAGACTTGCGGAAAGTGCTGGCAAGCTTTGGAGAAATTTTTGTGAGATCGTAAACCCATGCCCAATTTAAAACTTCTGCGTCAGCGTATTGCAAGCGTTGGATCCACCTTAAAAATCACCTCTGCCATGAAAATGGTGGCGGCGTCTAAACTCAAACGTTTGCAACAGGGCCAAGTCTTTTTCGCTCCCTTTGAACATGCCTTTAAGCAGATGATAAGCCATGCAAAATCCCAGCTGGATCCTTTAGAAGGAGATTTAAAATGGTTTTCCACAAGGGAAACCGGGAAAATTGCCCTGATTGTTGTGAGCTCCTCCAGGGGATTGTGTGGATCTTTTAACAACATGATCATCAAGGAAACGAAAAGTTTTTTAAAAAAGATGACCAAATCAGGGCAAGACGTTGAGATTTTTTTCGTTGGACGCAAAGCAAAAGATTCCCTTACCCAGTTTATGAACAATAAATATGCATATCAATTGATTCAAGGAACAACAAACCCTGAAATCACAGGAAATCTTTCAAAAAAACTTTTAGAAAAATTCTTCCAAGGTGAATACAAAAGCGCCCATGTGATTTTTAATGATTATAAATCGACTTTGGTTCAAACGCCAACCCTGGTAGACCTTCTGCCTTTATCTGTGGAAGAAGCTAGCTTTCAAGGATTTTGTGAAATTGAGCCGGATGTGAGCTCGTTTTTGGAAAGTGCCTGTCCAAAATATCTCGAGATTCTGATTTTAAAATCGTTGATTATGAGTCATGTGGGTGAACAAGCCGCCCGAATGATCGCCATGGATTCGGCCACCAGAGCCGCAAAAGACATGGTCCACTCCCTCAAACTCCAATTCAACAGAACACGCCAGAACTTGATCACCAAAGAGCTCATCGAAGTCATCTCCGGCGCAGAAGGCTCTTTGTAATAGACCTATTCCACAACCACCGATTTTGCCAAATTTCGGGGCTGATCCACATCCGTTCCCTTCAAACACGCAACATGATAGGCCAAAAGCTGCAGGGGAAGAGTTAAAAGGAATGGGGATAAAAATGCATGGGAGAATGGCAACATAATCAACCCCAAAAGCTTATCCTTCATGTCTTCAGGGGGGATTTTATTGGTGATCAAAATCACTTTTGCGCCCCTTGCAATGACTTCTTGAATATTAGATAATGTCTTTTCATAAACATCATCAAAAGGCGCCAGAGCAATGACGGGCGTTTGATCATCAATGAGCGCAATGGGCCCATGTTTCATCTCTCCTGCGGCAAACCCTTCGGCATGAATATAAGACAATTCTTTAAGCTTGAGCGCCCCTTCCATGGCAATGGGGAAACTCGTGGACCTCCCAAGATACAAAATGGTGGAGGCGTGAATCAGTTTATGGGCCAAAGCTTCAATTTGAGGCTCCAGGGCAAGGGTTGTATTCATGAGCCCTGGCAGGTGGGAAAGGGCCTCAAAACATGCCTCTTCAGGCTTTAAATATAACGTAAACGCCGCCAAAACGCCAAGGGCCGCGATAAAGGCTTTTGTGGAGGCAACGCCAATTTCAGGTCCCGCTAAAAGGGGGAACATAGGGTTTGCGAGCCTCGCAATGGAACTTTCGGGAACATTGACAAACGCCCCAACAGCCTGGTGAATTTTTGCATATTTCATGGCCTCAAGGGTGTCAATCGTCTCCCCGGATTGGGAAATAAACAAGCTTAAGCCTTTCTCATTCAAAGGCGGCGTTCGATATCGAAATTCTGACGCAACATCAATCATCACAGGAATGCGGGCGATTTTTTCAATCCAATATTTCCCCACCATCCCCGCATAATACGAGGTACCGCAGGCAACGATATTGATGTTTTCTGGTTTTTGAAAATGCATACGCACTTTTTTATTTTCAAAATCAATATAATGGGCCAAAACTTCTGAAATCACCCGGGGCTGTTCAAAAATTTCTTTAAGCATAAAATGCCGGTACCCTTCTTTACCAATGAGACCCGAAACAAAATTGCTGTGCTTAATGTCACGGGAAACAGCAGAGCCTTCTTTATCATAAATCAGAGCTCCCGCATGGGACAAGATTGTCCAATCACCATCCTCGAGGTAGGAAATTTTAGAGCTTAACGACGCAAGACCAATGGCGTCACTGCCCAAATACATCTCTCCATCCCCATAACCAATGGCCAAAGGGCTCCCCTGGCGCAGACCATAAAGAGTCTCTGGTTCAGATTTAAACCCAATCACCAGGGCATACGCCCCTTCTATGCGCATTTTAAGCTCCGCAATGGCCTCTAACTCACTTTTCCCTTCTTTCAAAGACCGCTCCAGCAATTGGAGAACAACTTCCGTATCCGTTTCCGTTTCAAAAACAAAACCTTGGCCTTTGAGTTCCGCCTTTAAAGACACATAATTTTCAATAATCCCATTATGAATCACCATGACCCGATCGTTCACGTGGGGGTGGGCATTAACCTCCGTGACTCCCCCATGGGTTGCCCAACGGGTATGTCCGATGACCACATTCCCATGAAGCGGCTCTTTTTCCAAAACACGGCGTAAACTTGCAATTTTGCCCACAGCCCTTCTGCGCTCCACTTTCCCCTGGTGAATACTTGCCACCCCACAGGAATCATACCCCCGGTACTCAAGCCGGCTCAAACACTCCACCGCCCTTAAAACCGCATCCTCTTTCCCCAAAATCCCAATCACACCGCACATATTACTTTTTCACTTTCTTATATTTATCGTTCATTTACACTCATCCTTGTGCACGGTTTTAACTTTTTCCCCACAAAAAGCCATGCCAATGGAGATGATTTCTGAGGCTTTCATGCCTGCAGCGTAGTCTTTTTCGGCAATTTGCGCCAGGGCTTTTTGCGCGTATTCATCCAATAATGATTCTTGCGGCGCAGTTTTAAATTCAAGTAAAAACCCACGACCCTTCCCGTCCCTTGGTGCAATACGGATGTCATATCTGCCTTTGCCACCTTCCCTATTGGAGGTGACTTCGTGCGTTTCCTCAAGGCCGATGAACAGGCCCGTCATGAAGGAGTGATAGATTTTCTCTGGGCGGCGTTTGTCGAAATCGAAATAGCTAAAGGCTGTGATATAATTTTCGATATGCTCGGAGAAATCCTCGATGTCTCCTGCAAGAAATTTTTTGATAAAATCACGGTAATAATTCAGGCTTTTGCCCTTTGGCACAAACCAATTCTCGATCATTCCGATAAAAAGACTGCGAATTTCTACGTTGGGTATGGCAATTGTCGCCTTGACTTTGCCTGTGCGATCTACGGAGCTTTCCAAAACATGGAGGTAGCCGGTATGGATCAAGAGAGTCCATACGGCATCTGGAGAGGTTTTGATCCTTGGAAATGTAAGGCTTCTTTCCAAAATCTGCTCCGAAGGGATTCCCTGAAGCAAATTTTCAAAATCCTCCCGTAAATCCATTTGCTCTTCAATCAGCGTCTCCACAAGGGCATTATCGGACGTGGAGAGCCAGTAAACATCGAGTTTTTGGTGGGTTTGGAGATAACTCGTGATCGACCAAGGGTTGTAGACTCTGTGATGACCGATTTTGTAGCCGTTATACCAATCCCGTATGGGGGTAATATCGGCTTTTTCTGGCAAAAGCTTTATCACTTCTTCTTCCGTAAATCCAAAATACTGGCCGTAATCTGGGTCGAGCATGGTGTAAACGCGCACATTATTCAGGCCTGAAAAGAGACTCTCCTGGGAAACACGTGTGATGCCCGTTAAGATCGCCTTGCCTAGATCTTGATTGTCTTTAAGCGCCGAGCCTAAAAGGTTACGCATAAAACCGATCATCTTGTCATAATATTCCTTCAGGTAAGCTTCTTGAATCGGCGTGTCGTATTCGTCCAAAAGAACGATGGCCGGAATCCCGTAGTATTTATGAAAATACTTCATTAAATTCGAAAGAGTACTCCCTAATTCATTGAAATCATCTACTGTTTTACCGCGAATTTTTTCAAAGTTTTCCCGTTCAAATACCGACAAAAGATCCCCGTCAAGCAGATATTTGTGGTCTTCATAAAGACTTGCAAAAATGCCTTTGATTTTGTTGTAGGCGGTGGGAAAATCATCAAATTTCACGTCTTTGAACGTCAAAAAAATCACGGGGTATTTATTTTGGTGTTTTAAACAAAATTCGGGGTGGTTTTTAATATGAAGACCACTAAAAAGATCTTCCACTGCGATTTTTAAAAAACACTCCAACATCGACATATTCAAAGTTTTCCCAAACCTTCGGGGACGGGTGAACAGAATCACCTTCGCGTGATCTTCCATGACCTCTTTGATAAACAAAGTTTTATCCACATAGGTTGATCCCTTTTGAATAATATCTTTAAAATCACTGGTGCCGATGGCAAAGTTATATATTTTGGTCATGTCGATCTATTCTTTCCAGTTTAACTTTTGATGAATAATACCATAATGCACATCCATTTTCAAGCAAAAGATCTTTGTTGTGTAGCCGCTTTTTCATATGAATTATTGAAGGCTATACCATGGAAAGAATCATCAAAACCTACGGGAAACAGGGGGAATTCATGCTATTTCTGGCGCACAGAATCAGGCGCCGAACTTGATTTAATCATAGATCATGAAGGCCGCAAAAACGGATTTGAATTTAAAATGAAATTGGGGATTGGGATAACGGATAAACCCCGTATTTTGGAAGTGACAGTTCCAAAATACGGGGCTAAAGATAAAGCCTTTAATTTTATAATTCTGATTTCGAACGTACAGAACCTTGATTTTCGATCAAAGCCATCACTTCTTCCACAGTATCTGCGGTGAAGCCCTTAGAGAGCATTTGGGGCACGAGTTTTGCGCTCCAGTGCTGGGAATTGAATAAAACCAGAGGTCTTTGACTATAAACAGGTCCTCTATAGGCTTTGTCATAGTACCCCACACTTATTTAAAAACCTCAAAAATATAATTTTGTAAAAGCCCCACAAGATAGAGTAGGCGCTGGTTTCCTGGATTGCAGAAATAGTCTTTGAGAAGATCAAAACCGTAAGTGAAGCAGGAGTATAAA
>CAIYWZ010000009.1 GCA_903930075.1 uncultured Alphaproteobacteria bacterium
GAGGTATCTCCGCGCAGGAGCTTATACTCCCTGTTCGCCGCATATTCATTGGGGTTTTCAGAGTTTTCATAATCCGCGTTTGCCGCATTGATCCAGTTCTTCACGATTGCCCGATCACTTTGGCTCTCCAGCCCTGAAAGTTTGGTTAAAACGTCTTCGAGTGTATGCAGGTTAACACCCTGGCTTTGATTTTTCAACTGTTCTATAAATTTGTTGTAGTATTGAAGGGCCTCAACCAAATACGCTCCAAAATTGACGCCTTTAACCACCATGCTCATTGCTGCAAATTCAGGCGTCCCATCCACATCGGCAAGGGCGCTTGAAACCTGCTCTGAAAAACGGCGCAGGCCATCAAAATACCCCTGATCCGTGGCCCACTGACGCATCAGATGATCAAGCTCAAATTCCTTTTGAAAACGATACCCGGTTGAATAATCAAAGGCAAAGATGTTCAAAAATACTTCTCTTAAGTCCGGATCTCCCGCCAAAGCGTCCATCCGCTCCTTTGCCGCCGCTTTCAAAGACTCCTTCATCCAAGCTAAAGCCGCTTCTTTGGCCAAATGCGACAGTTCAGAGGCAATCGTTGAAACCGCAAATTTCGTAAACGTATCCACAAACGCATTCTGCACAACTGTTTCTGATGCGGTTTGGGAGGCGGCTGTTGTGGCAGCTTGTGTGGTTGTACTTGAGGCAGTTGTTGTGGCCGCCTCCTTTGCTCCTTGAATACCTCCTGCGAACGATTCTTTTACGGAGCTATAGGCTGCGCAGGTAAAAGAAATCATTGCAGAAATTCCTTTGCCAATCCAGTAACTTTCCCAATTGATGGCAACATCCGTGCAATAGGCTTTAACCGCCCC
The DNA here is from genome assembly GCA_903930075.1 of uncultured Alphaproteobacteria bacterium. Classification (GTDB taxonomy): domain Bacteria; phylum Pseudomonadota; class Alphaproteobacteria; order CAIYWZ01; family CAIYWZ01; genus CAIYWZ01. The sequence goes on from CAIYWZ010000009.1 coordinate 858, forward strand.
ATACATATCCTGAAACCCTTGCATCAAAAGGTTTATGCCCAACTGTCCCCCTACACCCATCGAGGTCAAAAGACAACCAGCAGCCGTTTGCACAATCCCCAGCATCGTCATACACAAAATATCCCCAAAACTTGGTGGCGGGGGCACGTTTTTAAGCAAATAAAGACTCGAAATCCCCGCTAAGTTTAAGGCCTCAATATCCTGATCTAACAATCCAAATTTGCTAAGCTCTTGATTGTTTTCCTCATCGATTTGTGTCGTGTGATCCGCTTTACACTGGGCCAAGATATCGATATTGTATTTGATATTGGCATCCATATTTTTAATAAAGCTCAGCCTCCTTTGAATTTGAGCATAAAGAGGCGATTGATCATACATGACCTCCCCCATCTTAAACAGCAATGACCAATGCTCAAATTCATGTATCGTGGAGTTCAGTGAGTCCGTTAAAGCCTTTTTTGCAATCGTTTTATAATCACCTTGCGTGGAAGAAATCCGGCGTTCAACAACCATTTTTGCTTTAAGATAATGGGTAATAAACTGCAACAAAGGATCACGAAAAGCCACTTCATCGTGGAGTTCTAGGGCATATTCCCCCAACCCCATACCTTTAAAGAGCTTTTGAGCATCCTCTCCTGAGGCTGCAAAGCCTTCAATCACATCGTTTAAAAGCGCAGGCGGAAGCATCAAAAGATCAGCGTTAAAGAGCTCACGGATGGCAACAACCAGTGTTTCAATCACAGGCTCCACATATGTTTCCTCAGATCCGCCTATGCCATAAATCCCCTGAAGCCTTCTCTCCAAAGCTCCGTTATAAATAGCCGTCAAAGTCTCACTGAGCAGGCTTTCCTTAGCCTGAGTCACCAAAGCACTATCCACCGCCTCTAAAGGCGCTGCTGCCAAAACAAAAGGCTCTATTTTTGAATTCTGATCTTGCGCGCCGCGCACAAACGGCTCCAACCGCATATACCTGGCCTCTATATGCAAAGGTTGGCGATTCAGGGGAACAAGCGGCTCTTTCCTGCCCCGATATAGAAGACTCATATCAAGGACACTTGGTAAGATGGCAGCTTGAAGGTGCGTTTCTTCATCGGCAACGACTGATTTGAAATGCGTCAGAGAAGCTCCGCCTTGGGCAATAAATTTTGTTTCCATGATTTTATAAATGGGATTTTGATCTTGCGCGGTAGGTGGGGAGGGCATTTCCCCTTGGGCAGAATAGTAGGTATACCCACTTGCTAAATCCTGCTCATTGATCAGGGCAACAATACAATTAAATTCTCTGGCAAAATTTATAAGATCCGTGTTCCCACTCACTTTATTTTTTAAATGCCGGTGTAGGCTAAGATATGAAATGGTTTCTTTAAAGTCCTTAAAACTTTCTGACAAACGAATTTGGTGGGCAAGCGCTCTAAAAAACGCATCATCATTGGGAACATCTCGCAAAACCAATTTGTGATCTACTTTCATAGAAGAGGGAGCATCTACTCCACCGGTGAGCTCCCCAATCACAACAATTTTATCTCCAGATTGCCAATCAGGGCGTTTATAAATCTGCTGTTCTCCTTTTTGATTCACAACAAGAATTGCGGCATTTAAAATGGCACTTGCAGCCGTAAAGAGTTCTGGTGATCCACCTATATATTTCTCGATATTCGATTGAGAAGGGGAAGCATAATTTAAAATGGCAGCTTTAAGAGCATCTCTAGATAACTCGCTTTCTTGGGCAAGTATTTCAAAAATATGATCAGGAATAAAAGGAAAACTTTTGAGTACAGAAAAGTCTAGTCCTTGAGTGATTTCCCAAAGTTCATTTTCTTGCGTTTTATAAATTTTTTCCTGATAGTTTCCAATCATATTATACTGCAGAGCCCACAATTCTCCTGCTTGCTCCAACCTGGCATCGAGAATCTTTTTATGAATTTTAAGACTGCGAAATTCTTTCATCATGGCTTGAATACGGGAAAAATATCTCTCATCCAAGCGCATTTTTGGCGCATCTAAATATTCAAGAGTGATAAGTTGTCGGTGAATATTAACCCCTCTTGCTGCCCGTATTTGAGCAAGCGTTGGCGTTGGAATAGATAAAGAAATACCACGATTTGATAAATCTTTGGGTGAAATAATCAGCTCTCCTGTACCTTTTTGTCCCTGGCGTGCTGTTCTTCCAAAAATTTGATCCTCTACGCGGTCATTTAATGGGAGGAACGTACAACAAACATGCAGCCCTCCCACACCTTGAGAAGTAGAATCAATCGCAATGTCTGTACCTCTGGATGCCAAATTGGTTGCAATCAGAATATGTCCAGGTTCGATTGTAATGTGGTTATCTTGCTTTTCATCACTACGATGGTATTGATGAATAAGCCTATGATCATAATGCTGATCAAATAATGGTTTCATTCTTTGCACAACATCAATCGTTTCACACAACACCAAAACTGGCCTTCTAAATTCTTTTGCCTCATCAAGAACAGAACGCAAAACTGAATCCTGCCAACTTTGAAAATCAGTTGCCACAATTCCGTGATATTCTTTGAATTGCTTGATCTTTAGTGTGGGCATGGTTAAAAACTTTGCGCCATAAAGACTTTTCATGAATTGCTTTGTTTTATCATCGCCTAAAGTTCCACTCCAACCAAAAACCTGGCCATCATAACGGTCAACTAAAGTCAATGTTGACATCAAAGAGGTTTCTAATCCTTCAGGAGTAAGATAGGTGAGTTCTTGCATCTGTAAAAATTGATGAAGACCTGCACCCCAAACCATATTTGTTTGGACAACCCCTGTATGCTCAAAATCAACAATCGTAATTTTTCCAGAAGCCTCGACAATATAATCTTTATCTTTTTTATATTCATCCGCTTGAATTGCCGATTCAATCCATGCTTCTTTTTGAAATTCTGCAAAGACTTTTAACCGTTCTGGGATAGCAAAACTAAAATTTGGGATGTCCCCATTGAGAGCTCTGGAGAGAAGCTTGGGGAGTTTTTTTCGAATATGTCTGTGGGGATTACCAATCCCAGTTTCACGAGCTTCCTGTGTGAGAATCTCTATTTGAGACGATATAAAGGATAAAATGGGCAAAAATAAATCCGCCCCAGCAATAGGATCATTCAGACGCGTGACAACATTGATACGATCAATAAGCATACTATCGACTTCATCGACCAATAGAACATCAAAGCCGCGGTTGGTTCTGGTTTTCTGATTTTTATAAGATTCTTTTAAAATATCACCCTGTAAAGCGTGTAATGTCGAATATACGATATTTGCCTTATATTGGGCTTGTTTGATTTCTGGTGCATGTGCTATATTTTCGATATTTTCAGGGATAAAACCACTGGATAATCCTAAAGATTCATAAAATCTTTTTTGTGCTTTCTCATCTCGCTGGCTTAAAATTTCAGAGCTCGTGACAATATCAACTTTATCTCCCCAAAGCCCGCGAAGGGACGCTATCATTCCCGTAATTAAGGATTTCCCTTCCCCTGTAGAGACCTGCAAGAAACGACTTTCAAAGTTTCCAGTCGTTGGAGAAAGTTGCAGCGAAGCCAGTGTTGAGAGAATTTGTGTAGAATGGGGAGTTTTTTCATGTATCAGTGCACTTGCGCGCATCACAACGGCCAATGCCATCTCCACATCATCTATTGTTTTTGTCCCGCGACCCCTTGCTGAGAAATTTAAGCACCAGGCTTTGAGATTGTCTCCTGTTTCGTTTTTGATAGGGACTTGGGGGCTGCCAGAGGGAGAGATGGATATGCTTTCGAAGTTGTTCTTGACTCTTTGAAGTTGGGGTTCTAAGACTCTAATCAACTCTGCTTCAGCAGGATTAAGGGAGGAAAGAGCTTGGATTAACTCTTGATCGTTTCTCTCTTGAGACTCTTTAAAAACAGTTGTTTGAATACATTCATTCAATAAAGCTTCCCAATTTTGATCCAATTGTTCATTTGGGAAAAGCTTGGTTGCAAGCGGAGCTTCGGGTGGCTCCGCAGCTTTCATGCCAAGTTTACCAATACGGCGCAATGCGGCTATAAATTTGCGTTTTTTGGAAGGATCAGAAGACAAACCAAGGCGAGATTTTGTTTCATTCAAACGATTTTGATCCCATCCAAGAGCAGATAAATCTGGAACTTCTTCAAAAATAGCTGAAGTCGCAGGTATAGATGCATTGATGGGTTCTTCTAATCCTAAGTCAGCACTTGCTCTTAAAGCTAAGGGGGAAATCCCCCATGTCAACATCGTTGCACTGAGCAATAGTCCTTTATGCAAAGGATACAATTTCGTTTTTTTAAACATTTTTCTCACCTTGATTTTGATAACTAGTTAGTCGTTCTAAATCTGCTTTGAGTAACAGAATCGTTGTCTTGTAAGAATTCTTGAGCTGCTTGGTTGGCCATTTCTTCTGCAAGTTCTTGAGCAATATTTTCAGCATGTTGTGCAATCGCTTGGCTAAATCCATTCACAGAATTAAAGACGGTAGTTAAATTCATAGAAGCAGCTCTTGCGCCTGCCACCTGATAATCCTCTTGTCTTGCTGGTTGCGCGGCTTGACCAGCACGGATTTGTACCTCTGTGTAACAGTTGCAAGTGCAAGCATTCTCTTTATGCGTATAATCCCAAGACACATTCCACGGCGAGCAATAAACATAAACATAATTAGTATCATCATTAACAATCCGCCCATGCACCTCATTCCCAACATCGTAGTTGGCAATAGTATTATCTGCGGCAAGTTCACTCTTTTTCTGAGCTGCCTCGTTTTCAAACCATTTATGCTGAGGCCTGAGCCCAGGATTTCTATAGCTATGTCCTTTGCATCTTCTAGCAAGCACAGGAGCAACTGCGGGAACAGCGGGAATATGTCTATATCTAGTCTCGGTTGTAGCTACATTTTTATTCCAAATCTTTGCTCTTCGAGGAGGCCCTGCGTCTGATACGGCATTAAACAAATTCGTTACGGCTGCTTCAGATTCTACTGCAGTTCTGGCGTTTTCTGCAGTTTGCAAAAGATTGAGCAAATCTTGCTGCTCAGCTCTAAAATCCGCATTAATGAGATTGATATTATCACGAACAGTTGTTGATAAACCTTGTAACTGATCTCTGCCTTGGTTTCTATCCCAGGTAAAGTTTCCAGCAGCAAAAACCCCACCTGGGCCATTTGCAACCAACGCCGCGATAAACGTAAAGAGGATTTTCTTTTGTGAAAGAATAGATTTAATATATGTAAACATCATTGTGTTACTCCTTGTTAAAATGGACAAATATGAAGGATTTATGGGAAAAAGAGATGCACTGCCCTTCTTGCTGCAAGTGCATTTCGTATGGAATAGGTTTGTTAAAATAAATCTATTGCATTTTGGAAAATGGGTGAAGATAGGCGTATTTCGAGCGTGAAATATCCTTTGATGAATGAAGAGTCTCTAAAATGTGTGCCTTGGGATTTTTTTATTAGGGTAGGGTTTAGAATTCTTTTTATTATTATTTGGGGCCGGGAGTTTAAAAATCAGACAACAGGGGTTTTCTAGAGGGGGTTTTTATGTGGGGATTTACGATTTAAAAGATCTATTTATTTCTAAAGGTTGATAAATATTTATTTTTATCAACAAGATCCTATCGTTTCATTTTTTTGGGCACTTGTCAAGGGGGTTATTTGAACTTTTTTTCCCAAGAGTTCACACAGAAAACATCTTGAAATGAGTGTCAAAAACTTATCGCTTGCAATGCACCCCGCTCCATTCTAGACTTGAAGTTAAAAGTTTTAACAATGCGGGGAGTTGCAGAGGATGTCTTTAGATTTTATCGTGATGTTTGGATATTTTTTAGGGACCCTTTTCCTTGGGCTTTGGGCCGGAAGAGGTGTTAAAACCATTGAGGAGTTTTCCACAGGGGGGCGTAATTATGGGACGTTTTTTATTTTTGCAACTCTGTCTGCCGCATTCATAGGGGGTGGGTTTACAACGGGACTTGCAGAAAAATCATTTTCTTTTGGAATTGTTTATGTCGTTGCCATGTTTGGATTTAGTGTCAAAGAAATTTTGGTGGCAAAAATTCTAGCTCCCCGCATGCAAGATTTTCAAGGGCTCATTTCCATTGGGGATATTATGTATAAACTTTACGGACACGGGGCTAGGGTTTTTACAGGGATTTGCGCGTTTTTTGTTTGCTCCGCAATTTTAGGGGCTCAAGTTGCCGCCTTTGGGCATATTTTGCATGTTTTGATTGACTGGGAATATTCATCAGGGGTTTTATTAGGAAGTATGATTGTCATTGCCTATTCCTCGTTTGGGGGAATAAAATCCGTAATTGCCGCCGACGTTTTGCATTTTTCCGTTTTGATTGTTTCTCTTCCCTTGACGTTTATTTTTGGGGTTTATCATGCGGGAGGAATTATGAGCGTTTTAGAAAGCGTTCCCGCGGGTCATTTCCAGATTTTTGGAGAGCTTTCGCCTTTGATGCTGCTGAGTCTTTTTTTAAGTTTCTTTTTTGGAGAAACGCTCGTTCCTCCCTACGTACAAAGACTTTTGGTTGGAAAAACACTTGCCTCAACCATTCGGGGTACTTATTTTAGTGGTCTTTTGTCTTTTCCCTTTTTTATGATGATCGGATTTATTGGTCTTATAGCCTTTACGATTAGCCCCGACCTTGATCCCAATCTTGCCCTGCCCCATGTGATTAAAACAGTCATGCCTGAAGGCTTAAAAGGTCTTGCGATTGCAGGTATGATGGCGGTTATCATGTCATCGGCAGATTCTTTCTTAAATGCTGCCGGCATTGCCATATCCCACGATGTGATCAAAGCGCTTTATCCTGAAATAAGTGGCGCTCAGGAACTCAAAATCTCAAGAATTTCCACAATTTTTGTAGGCGTCACAGCCACCATCTTTGCGCTTTCGGTGACCAGCGTTATTGATATTTTACTCTATTCCTATAAATTCTGGACCCCTTCAATTTTGGTGCCCTTAGTTGCGGGAATCATGGGCGTAAAAGCCTCCTCAAAAGTATTCTGGAAAAGCGCGCTTTCTGGAATATTGGCTGTCATTTTGTGGCTTATGGGATGTAACATAAGTTTAATCCCTGCAGGGCTAGCAGATTTCGATAGCAGCATTATCGGAATTCTCGTTTGTGGGCTCGTGTTTTATATCACGCACAAGCATGAAAAAGCAAAATTCCAAAGTTTTCAAACTTTAAAAAAAGCCGCCTAAACTCATGGTAGATGTTCCTCTCTTAAGGTTTCTTCTTATTATTATTTTCCGCAATCTTTTCTAAGAGGCAACACTACGCGAGGAGGCGCAAAAAAAGCAAGAGTTTTATTTATAAACCGTCATTTTTGTTGAAAAAATAAAAGTTTTTTGTCATTATGATTCTTAATTTATAAAACATAATGGATAATTTAAGATGATCGAGCCACTTTTAGTCCCCGCATATAAACCACATCCCACAGGTGAACGCGTAGAGTTCAAGCTCACGTGCGATTTTTCCCCGGGAGGAGATCAGCCTCAAGCCATTGAAGAAATTACCAAAAATATTCTAGAAGGCGAACAAAATCAAGTTTTACTCGGCGTGACCGGCTCTGGGAAAACCTTTACCATGGCCAATGTTATCCAAAATTTGGGGCGGCCAACTTTGATCATGGCGCATAACAAAACTTTAGCGGCTCAGCTTTATGGGGAGATGAAATCGTTTTTCCCAGAAAATGCAGTGGAATATTTCGTATCCTATTACGATTATTATCAACCAGAAGCTTATGTTGCCAGAACCGACACGTTTATTGAAAAAGAATCCTCCATCAACGAGCAAATTGACCGTATGCGTCACGCAGCAACGCGGTCTCTTTTAGAACGCAGAGACGTCATCATTGTAGCCAGCGTTTCATGTATTTATGGTATCGGTGCCATTGAATCTTACGCTGCAATGATTCTAGATTTAAAACCACAGGATATTTTAAGCAGAGACGAGCTTTTGAGAAAACTTGTGGAATTGCAATATAAACGTAACGATGTTGCTTTTTTTAGAGGATCTTTCCGGGCAAAGGGCGATACAGTTGAAATTTTTCCAGCGCACTATGAAGATCGGGCCTGGAGAATCTCTCTTTTTGGCGATGAAATTGAAAGCATTACGGAAATTGATTCGCTCACAGGGGAAAAAATCGCAAAACTCGATTATATCCGCATTTATGCCAACAGCCACCACGTCACCCCTGGACCAACCGTTGATCAAGCCATCAAAAATATTAAGATCGAGCTTAAAGAACGTTTAGCCGAGCTTGAAAGCGAGGGGAAACTCATTGAGCATCAACGTCTTCGCGAACGCGTGACTTTTGATTTAGAAATGCTTGTTGCCACGGGCATGTGCGCAGGAATTGAAAATTACTCAAGATATTTAACGGGTAGAGCTCCAGGTGAGGCTCCACCAACTCTGTTTGAGTATTTACCCAAAGATGCTCTTTTAATTGTGGACGAATCCCATGTTTCCGTACCTCAAATTCGCGCCATGTATCGAGGGGACGCAGCCCGCAAAGGTGTTTTGTCCGATTATGGGTTTCGTCTACCTTCCTGCCGGGATAACAGACCCTTGAAATTTGAAGAATGGGAAGCCTTAAGGCCGCCAACACTTTTTGTTTCGGCAACGCCAGGACCTTGGGAACTCGAGCAGACACAAGGCGCATTTTCCGAGCAGCTCATACGCCCCACAGGCCTTATTGACCCCATTTGTGACATCAGACCCACGGAAAATCAGGTGGACGATCTACTCTTTGAATGCAGAGAAGTTGTCGCCAAAGGCCTTCGGATTTTGGTCACCACATTGACAAAGAAAATGGCCGAAGCCTTGAGTGAATATATCAGGGAAACCGGTCTTAAAGTGACCTATCTCCACTCGGATGTTGAAACCCTAGACCGGATCAAAATTATTCAAGATTTACGCGCAGGGGAAATCGATGTTTTGGTTGGAATCAACTTGCTACGCGAAGGTCTTGATATTCCAGAATGTGGATTGGTTGCAATATTGGACGCGGATAAAGAAGGGTTCCTGCGCTCGAGAACGTCTCTGATTCAAACCATGGGAAGGGCTGCTCGAAATTCAGAAGGAAGGGTTATCCTTTACGCAGATACCATCACCGGATCCATGAAAGCGGCCCTAGACGAAACCAGCCGGCGCCGGGAAAAACAAATCGAATATAATACAGAGCACGGCATCACACCCACGACCATCATCAGAGCCATCCAAAATCTTTTACCTGGTGAGAAAAAAGAGACTGAAGAACCTGAAATCATCGAAGACCCCAAAAAACTTCAAGCCAAACGTAAACAAATCGAAAAACTCATGCTAGACGCCGCCAGCAACCTAGAATTCGAAGCAGCCGCAAAATACCGGGATCAAATCAAAAAACTCGATGCCCAGATTCTCATGACGACTTGAAATCATTATTATTTCTTGATTGTCACAGCTATTTTTGTTAAAGTTCTTTCACATTTATCACCAACTATAAAGGAATATTATGTCTGAACATGAGCTGGATATTAAAAAAATATTGTGGTTATCACGCTTAAAAGCAACACAGCAAGAGCAAGAAGCTTTTACAACAAGCTTACATCAAATTTTAAACTGGGTTTCTTTGATGGAAGAAGTCGATGTTTCTTCCGTAGAGCCGATCGCAGGGCTTATTCAAGCCATGCCCCGTAGGGAAGATATCGTCAATGATGGCAATATTGCAGAAAAAATATTACAAAATGCTCCTGATAAAGCCTTTGGCATGTTTGGCGTTCCTAAAGTTGTAGAATAAGAAAGGCTTTTTAAATGACGGATTTATGTAAAATAACGCTTGCAAAAGCCCTTGAGGGGCTCAAAGCAAAAGAATTTTCCGCAACAGAATTAACAAAGGCCCATGTTTCTCGAATGGAAGATCTTTCAAATTTGAATGCGTTTATCACAACAACCCCAGAGCTTGCTCTGCAAGAAGCTCAAAAATCAGATGAGCGCATCCAAAAAGGAGAAGCCTTACCTTTGGATGGGATTGTGATTGCCAATAAAGATTTATTTTGCACACAAAATGTACGCACCACAGCCGCATCAAAAATTCTAGAGAATTTTATCCCCCCTTATGAATCCACGGTCACTCAAAAATTAAAAGATGCAGGCACAATTTCTTTGGGAAAATTAAATTTGGATGAATTTGCCATGGGATCTTCAACCCTGACAAGTCATTTTGGATCTTCAGTGAACCCTTGGAGATCTAAAAAATTTCCAGATAAAAAACTTTTCCCAGGCGGATCTTCCGGAGGATCTTCGGCAATCGTTGCAGCTTACGGCGCTCTTGGTGTTACAGGAACCGATACTGGGGGCTCCATCCGTCAACCAGCTTCTTTTTGTGGAATTGTTGGATTAAAACCAACCTATGGACGGTGTTCAAGACGCGGAATTGTTGCCTTCGCCTCCTCCCTTGATCAAGCAGGCCCAATGGCACGTACTGTTGAAGATACCGCGATACTTTTGAAAGTGATGGCAGGATTTGATCCAAATGACGCAACCTCGGTCAATATGCCTGTTCCAGACTATGCATCTGTTTTAAAAGACGGTATTAAGGGCAAAAAAATTGGGATTCCTAAAGAATACCTCGTAGAAGGCCTGGACGCAGAAATGGATGACTTTTGGAAAAAAGGAATGAAGTGGCTTGAGGAAAATGGCGCAGAAATCATCAATATTTCGCTTCCCCATACAAAATATGCTCTGCCGACCTATTATATTTTAGCCCCAGCAGAAGCCTCTTCTAACCTTTCGCGTTATGATGGCGTGCGTTATGGATCACGCGTTGAAGGATCTTCACTCGATGAACTTTATGAAAATTCAAGATCTGCCGGATTTGGATCTGAAGTCAAACGTCGTATTTTGATTGGAACCTATGTTCTTTCGGCCGGATACTATGATGCCTATTATTTAAAAGCCCAAAAACTCAGATCCTTAATTTCACAAGATTTTACAAAAGCCTTTGAAAAAGTCGATATGATTTTAACACCCACAACACCCACCGCCGCATTTGCAATTGCAATTGGTGAGGAGCCCAAAGATCCCGTTTCTATGTATCTAAATGATATTTTTACAGTCACGACCAATTTAGCAGGTCTTCCTGGAATTTCAGTGCCCTGTGGTCTTTCAAACGACGGCCTGCCTTTAGGATTACAACTGATTGGTAAACCCTTTGGTGAAGAAGATCTAATCAGAGCAGGATACGTGATTGAACAAGCTGCAGGATTTACACCCCTTGAATTTAAGGAGAAATATTAATAATGAAATATATCGAAGGAAAAACAGGCCCCTGGGAAGTTGTCATCGGCCTTGAAGTTCATGCACAGATCATCTCAAAAGCTAAACTTTTTTCAGGCGCGGATACCAGCTTTGGCGCAGAACCCAATACACAGGTTTCATTTGTTGATGCCGGGTTTCCAGGCATGCTTCCCGTCATCAACACATTTTGCGTAACTCAGGCAATTAAAACAGGGCTTGCTCTGAATGCAAAGATTAATGAGAGATCTGTGTTTGCACGCAAGAATTATTTTTATGCAGATTTGCCGTCAGGTTATCAGATTTCTCAGTTTGAACACCCGATTGTGGGTTTGGGATATTTAGATATTGAACTTGAAAATGGCGAAACAAAGCGGATTGGCATTACGCGCCTTCATATGGAGCAAGACGCCGGAAAAAGTTTTCACGATCAACATCCCACGAAAAGTTACATTGACCTGAACCGTGCAGGTGTTGCTCTGATGGAAATTGTTTCAGAACCAGATCTTCGAAGCTCCGAAGAAGTCATGGCCTATTTAAAGAAACTCAGAGCTTTGCTCCGTTGCCTTGAAACCTGTGATGGAAACATGGAAGAAGGAAGCATGCGCGCGGATGTGAACGTATCCTTACGTCGTCCTGGAGAGCCTTTTGGAACACGTGCTGAGATTAAAAACGTGAACTCTATTCGTTTTGCAGGACAGGCCGTTGAATACGAAATTGCAAGACAAATGGAAATCTTAGAAGAAGGTGGGACGATTGTTCAAGAAACCAGACTCTTTGACTCGGCAAAAAATGAAACAAGATCCATGCGCTCGAAGGAACATGCCCAGGATTACAGATATTTTACCGATCCTGACCTGCCTCCTCTAATTTTAACAAAAGAAGAAATCGAAGCTGTAAAAGCCTCCATGCCAGAATTGCCCGATTCTAAAAAGGCAAGGTTTATGAGCGAATACGGCCTTCCGTCCTATGACGCGGAACTTTTATCGGGTGAAAAAGAAAATGCATTATTTTATGAATCTGCAGTTAAAAGTTCAACCTCCAAAAGCACCAAATTAATCTCAAATTGGATGCTGGGTGAGCTCTTTGCTGTCTTGAACAAAATGAATCTAGCCTTAAAAGACTCACCGATTTCAGCGGAAAATTTGGCAAAACTTGTGGATCTGATCACAACAGACGTGATTTCAGGAAAAATTGCCAAAGATGTCTTGCTGATTATGGCAGAAACTTCAGATGATCCTGAAAAAATTGTTGAAGAAAAAGGACTCAAACAAGTCACGGACACAGGCGCGATCGAGAAAATTATCGACGAAGTTTTAAGTGCAAATCCAGATAAAGTTACCGAGTATCGATCTGGAAAAGATAAACTCTTTGGATTTTTCATCGGTCAAATCATGAAAGTCATGTCTGGAAAAGGAAACCCAGGGATGATTAATGATATTTTGAAGAAGAAACTTGATGCGTGAAATCATTGAAAATTCTCATGATGAAGAACTTTTACGTAAAACTGTTTACGAAGTTATTGATTTATTAGACCAAGGTAAAATCAGAGTTGCGGAAAAAATAGATGGCCTTTGGCAAGTCAATCCTTGGATTAAAAAAGCAATTTTGTTGTATTTTAAATTCCAAAAATGTGTGGTTGAGCAGGGTTATTACGACAAAATTCCTTTAAAATTCAAAAATTGGGACGAGGAAAAATTTGCCTTGCATCAATTACGCGTTGTACCCGGATCCACAGTGCGTTTTGGGTCTTTTTTAGAAAAAAATGTTATCATTATGCCGTCTTTTGTTAACATTGGCGCATACATCGGCGAATCCACAATGATTGATACCTGGGCAACAGTAGGGTCCTGCGCTCAAATTGGTAAAAAATGCCATATATCTGGGGGAGCTGGCATTGGTGGTGTTTTGGAGCCCTTACAAGCTGCTCCTGTCATCATCGAAGACAACTGCTTCATTGGTGCACGTTCCGAAATCGCAGAAGGCGTGATCGTAGAAGAGGGCTCCGTGATTTCCATGGGCGTTTATCTAAGCGCCTCAACAAAAATCATCCACCGGGAAACTGGGGAAATTTACCAAGGAAGAGTCCCAGCTTACAGCGTCGTTGTTCCTGGAACCTTACCAGGTAAGATTGCAAATCTTTACTGCGGCGTCATTATTAAAACCGTTGATGAAAAAACAAGATCTAAAACGTCTATTAACGAACTTTTGCGTTAATGTCCATCATCGCCATAATGCTGATCATGTATTATGCGCTCCTTGGAAATTTCAGCAGACAAACCAATTGCCTTTTGAAGTTCAGGATGCAGGCAACTCCAAACATAGTTGAGACTTATCTTACCAGGCATATAAAGTATACGATTAAAATTCATATAATTCTGTGTAAAACTTGCCGTAATTGAATCTGCCGGTTGCAGTTCTTGCAAATGATTAAACATCATGATCCAAGCATTTACATTATTTAATTTTTGAGCCAAAATCATATTCTGTCCAAAACTATTAATTTGTGGATTTAAAGGTGAATCTTTGATGAGAGAGCAATTTCCATACCCTGGATAATCGATATTTCCTTTAAGCTCTCTCATATACTCGGATGTCGTTGTGTCAATGATAGATGAATATGAAGTTGTCAGGTA
>CAIYWZ010000010.1 GCA_903930075.1 uncultured Alphaproteobacteria bacterium
GCGGCTTCCGCAACATCAACGACGCACAAGACTTTTGCACAATCCGCGGCTTCATTTCCACCAACCGAAAACAAGGCAATCCAATATTCCAAGCAATCCAAAAAGCAACGGCTTAATGATTACATACCTGGGGAGTTACAACAAATCGTAAATTTTCATATACTTTTATTGAAAAAAAGATAGAATGAAATATAATCCAAATTTGATAGAGCAAAAAAATGCAAGAAAAAATGAAAGATACGGGCAGTTTATCTGTCGGTGACATTCTTTATGAAGCAAGAATTTCCACAGGAGAGAGCATAGAGACAATCTCCAAAAAACTCCGCATACAGCCATTTTTTTTAGAAGCTCTTGAAAAAAACGATGACAGTGTTTTCCCCGGAAAAGCCTTTCAGATTGGTTTTTTAAAAGCATATGCCCAGTATTTAAACCTTGATCCAAAAGACTTATCCACACTGATCAAAAAAGACTTCCAGGATAGCTTTGCTAAACCAAATCTATACTTTCCTAAAATAACGCCTGAAAAAATGTTTCCTTCAAAAAGGATAGTCTATCTTTCTATTTTTATACTTCTTTTTCTGGGAACCAATTTTTCTTTTCATAACTCTATCCCACCTGCGCAAGAAAAAGCAGAACCCGTGCGAGAACCCGCTCAAGAAAAAAGAGAAGAAAATATCGCTCAAAATACGCCCATACAAACCCAGCAACCAAAAACGGAGGATTATCATGAAACACACGATCAAAGCCCATATGCTCAGCTTAAAGCTCTGGGAAAATGTTGGATTGAGATTAGGCAAAAAGAGAAAGGGATTGTCTTTGATAAAATGCTTGAGGTGGGCGAGAAATTCGAAATAGAGTTTTCCCCGGACAAAACCCTCAAAATCGGCAACGCCGGAGGAATTGAAATTATGATGAACGGTCAGCCCTCAGGACCACTTGGTGAGAAAGGGGATGTTATTTCAAGCATCCCCCTAGATTCTAAAGAAAAATTCTTGGATTATATTCAATCACTTCTGAATAGATGACAGCAAAATCTCTTTTCCTATCCTTCTAAAGTGTTGATTCCACCTAAATAAAACATCCAAACATAAAATTCAAGAAATTTTTTGCTTTTTCATTGTAAATACTATATAAGCTTATTAAAGGTTAAGGAGTGATAAATGCCGTTTGATGATTTTTTAAAAAAAGAGGGTAATCCAAAAGATATGCGCATTGTTGTGGCCATGTCTGGTGGGGTCGATAGTTCCGTGTCCGCGTGTTTGATGAAAGAGGCAGGATATGATGTGGTGGGGATTACATTACAATTATATGACTATGGTCAAGTGGCGCAAAAAAAGGGAGCCTGTTGCGCAGGGCAGGATATTTATGATGCCGCCCAGGTGGCTTCTAAAATTGATATTCCTCACTATGTTTTTAATTATGAAGATAAATTTAAAAAAGGCGTGATGGATGATTTTGCCGATACCTACCTTAAAGGAGCAACCCCCGTTCCTTGTATCAGGTGTAATCAAACCGTGAAGTTTAAAGACCTTTTAAATGCCGCAAAAGACCTCAATGCCGACGCCCTTGTCACCGGACATTACGTCCAGTGGGCTCAAAATCATGGGAGATCGGAGCTTCACCGGGGCGCGGATCCTAAAAAAGATCAAAGTTATTTCCTTTTTACAACAAACCAAGAACAGCTAGATTTTCTGCGTTTTCCACTGGGTCACATGAGCAAAGATGAAACACGAGCCATCGCCAAGCGTTTTGATCTCAAGGTCTCCGATAAACCCGACAGCATGGATATTTGCTTTGTGCCCGATGGAAACTACGCCGCGCTTGTGGCAAAATTACGTCCTGGAGCTTTGGATAAGGGGGAAATCGTTCATATCGATGGCAGAGTTTTAGGCCAGCATGAAGGCATTATTGGCTTTACCGTAGGGCAGCGCAAAGGCATCGGCATTGGTGGAGATACCGGCGGCGGCGAACCCCTTTATGTGATCCGTTTAAATGCGCAAACAAAGCAAGTCATCGTTGGCCCTAAGGAAGCCTTAGCAAAAAAAGAAATTTTACTAAATGATGTCAATTGGTTAGGTGAAAACAGGGGCGCATTTGAAGGACAAGTTAAATATCGCTCTTACCATGAGCCTTTAAGCGCTTCCATTGAATTATATGAAAAAAATTGCGCAAAAGTAATCTTCAACGAGCCCCAATATGGCGTTTCCCCAGGCCAGGCCTGCGTTTTTTACGATGGAACACGCATGCTTGGCGGCGGATGGATTACTTTGGACCAAGACGCAGACGTTTAAATTCAACTTGCCAAGCTTGATTGATGAGTTCCGATGCTGGCCCCTTAGTCGATGTTGGGATTAATGGATACCCTACTCTTTTTTTGCAATCCTTGGAAAATTGAACTGTTTTTTTACCACACGTTGTTCCTTCTGAATCATCCGAAGATGTCGTTGCATCACTCAAATCACTTTTATCCAATGGATCCCAGGAATCAGAAATATCTTTCAATTTTTTTTCAAGATATTTTTTTTGTTGGGCCATGTATTTTGGGTTATGGAAAAATAAATATCTTTGTTTCAACACCTCATCCACATGATATTCTTCGCAAACTTCATTGATTTCATTTTCAACCAGTGAAACTTTGTTATGGGGCTCAAGTTTACGATCTATATCGCCTATCAATTCAAATATTTTTGCCTTCAATGCTTCCTTTTTTTCCGTATCTCTAAAAATAGAGAGGGCATCTTCGAGATATTCTGGGAAGATATCGATTTTTTTCAAAATGTTTAAAACATCCCCAGATGGTTTTTCATCAATTCCTCCTGAAAATAAAACCGAACTTAAGGAGTCTATGATCTCTACATTTGTTTCATCGTCCTCTTGGATAAGCCAACCAAAATTTTGAGCAACATAACAGGCTTGCTCATAGAGCCTGGGATAATCCATGGAAATAAGAGTACGGTAAGGGCCATAATGATCACCATGAACCCAATTTTTATTTTTAAGATCTTGTAAAAAAGTTTTTGAAAATTCATCAGATTCTGTTTCTGTTATTGAGGATGAAACCGCTCTAAACCCCAAGAAAATACATAAGAAAAATAGACTTTTTTTCATTTTAATCTCCACAATAGACTTCTATTTAATAATATTATATTATTCTTAATAAATCCCTAATCAAAAATGGAGAAAAAATGCAGAAAAAAATCTATGTTGCAAATTGGAAAATGAATGGCACATCCAAAGAAATTGACGATTATATGGAGATGTTGAGCCCCCATCTTTTTTTGGAAACCGTTATCCTTGGGCTGCCTTTCCCCTATTTAGATAAAGCCCATAAACTTCTTTCCCCGTCGCTACACCTTGCCGCGCAAGATCTTTCAGAAAATAGCAAAGGTGCTTACACAGGAAGCGTTTCTGGGGGCATGCTCAAAGATATCGGGTGTGCGTACGTTATCATTGGACACAGTGAACGCCGGAAAGATTTTTTTGAAAATAACGCAAAGATCGCACAAAAATTATTACGCGCCTTTGAAAATAATCTCATTCCCATTTTATGCATCGGGGAAACCGCAGGTCAAGATGTCAAACGTGTGATCAATGACCAATTGGAAGATTTGATGGGCATTTTGAGCGAACGGGAGTTTATGATCGCCTACGAACCCGTTTGGGCCATTGGAACGGGAAAAGTGCCTACAGCTGAAGAAATATCTGAAGTTGCCAGGTTTATCCATGATTGGCTCAATGAATTTGAGATTACAGATATTCCTCTTCTTTATGGCGGGTCGGTGACTCCAGAAAACATATCCAGCCTCAAAACCTGTGATCATATCTCTGGATTTCTCATTGGTGGCGCGTCTTTGAAAGCGGAGTCATTCATAAGAATGATTCGTGCATAATTTATGTAAAATAAACCTTCCAGAAAATCTTTAAAATCGGTTATAATACCTTTTGAGTAACGAGTAAGAGATAAAAAATGCATAATTTAGCGATAAAAGACGAAGGTTTTTATTATATGACCGATTTGAATCTTCCCCAATCAGAAGCGGTAAAAGAACTTGATAAACATGTTTTGGTTTTGGCAGGCGCTGGAACGGGAAAGACAAAGGTTTTAACCACCAGAATTGCCCATATTTTAAGCCAGCGCAGAGCAAGGCCTGGCGAAATCATTGCCCTGACCTTTACAAACAAAGCGTCCACAGAAATGAAAGACCGTATTGCCAAAGTTTTGCAAGGAAGTGTAGATCTTTTTTGGATGGGAACGTTTCACTCCGTATGCGCCAAAATTTTAAGACGCCACGCAGATATTTTGGGCTACACCTCCACATTTACTATTTTGGATATGGATGATCAGCAACGCTTACTCAAACAAATCATGAAAGAAGAAAATATCTCTTCCCAGGATATCTCCCCCGTTTATACATCCATTTTGATTTCCAGATGGAAAGATAAGGGATGGTTGCCCGAACAAATTTCCGATGTAGGATTTGATGAGCGCGAAACGGCCATTCTTAAAGTCTATGATATTTATCAAAAGCGTTTAAAAAGCTTTAATTCTTTGGATTTTGGGGATCTTTTGCTTTTATGTCTTCATCTTTTCATGAATTATCCAGATGTCTTACAAACCTATCATCAGCAGTTTAAATTTATTCTAGTGGATGAGTATCAAGACACCAACGTTGCCCAGTATCTCTGGCTCAAACTCCTGGCCCAGGGGGGCGCAAATGTCTGTTGCGTGGGGGACGATGACCAATCGATTTACGGTTGGCGCGGAGCTGAAGTTGCGAACATTTTAAGATTTGAAAGCGATTTCACCGGTGCAACGGTTGTCAGGTTAGAACAAAATTATAGGTCAACGTCTCACATTTTGAATGCCGCTTCCACGCTTATTTCTCATAATGCAAGCCGGTTTGAAAAAACACTGTGGACAGAACAACAAGATGGAGAGAAAATATCCGTTAGAGGACTTTGGGATTCCAGGGATGAGGCACGTTATATTGGCGATGAAATTGAAAATCTTCAGCGTACGGGCATTTCCCTCAATCACATGGCCATTCTGATCCGCGCAGGATATCAAACCCGGGAGTTTGAAGAGCGCTTTATGGTTTTAGGTATACCTTACCGTGTTGTCGGCGGCCCAAGATTTTATGAACGCCTGGAAATAAGAGACGCCCTTGCATATCTACGTGTTGTTGTCGAACATCAAGACAGCCTTGCCTATGAGCGCATTTTAAATACGCCAAAACGCGGAATTGGAACCACAACGCTCCAACTTCTCCACCTTTATTCACGCAATCAAGAGTGTTCTCTTTTTGAGTCAGTACAAGCTCTTGTTGAGACAGAGGATTTAAGAGGCGGCGCGCGGAAAACACTGCAAGAATTTAACACGCAAATCCAATTCTGGCGGAGTCTCCTCAAAGATTCCAAACATTCTGCCGTTGCGGGGCGTATTTTAGAAGAATCCGGGTACATGCGCATGTGGGAACTCGACCGCACACCAGAGGCCTCGGGAAGAATTGAAAACTTAAAAGAAATGATCCGCGCCATAGATTCCTTTGAAAGCTTGCCTGCATTTTTAGAACATGTAAGTTTAGTCATGGAAAATGTGTCAGACCGTGAATCCGATATGGTCACTGTCATGACCCTCCACAGCGCCAAAGGTTTGGAATTTGATACTGTATTTTTAGCCGGATGGGACGAGGGCATTTTCCCTCATAACAGAGCGCTACAAGAATCAGGAGACTCAGGCCTTGAAGAAGAACGCCGTTTAGCCTATGTGGGCCTCACCCGGGCAAAACGCAAAGCTTATATCACCTATGCATCCTATAGACGCGTCTTTGGAACAACAGAATCCAGCATCCCTTCAAGGTTTATTGCGGAGCTCCCCAATGAAAGCATCGAGCGATTCGCCGAAAGAGGCATTCTTCATTCTAATATGTCTAAACCTATTTTAGTTTCATCAAAGGAAGACCCCATAAGAAGTCAAACTGAGATTTTCCAGGTTTCAAACCGCGTCTTCCATGTTAAATTTGGATACGGCAAGATTGTGCGCATGGATGGCGATAAGGCGGAGATTATGTTTGATAAAGCAGGTCATAAAAAAGTAGTTACAAGTTTTCTAAAAAAAGTAAAAGATTAATTAAGACATTTTTAACTATTTTGATGTATTATTATTAAATAATAAAGAGATTTAAACCCAAAACACAGGAGGTTTTTTCAGTATGTTTGAATTAGACCCACTTTTGCTGGCACGTATTCAGTTTGCGTTTACGATTAGCTTTCACATCATTTTTCCAGCCTTTACCATTGGTCTTGCCAGTTTTTTAGCAGTTTTGGAATGGCGTTATCTCGTCACGAAAAATGAATATTTTAAGGATCTGTATCAATTTTGGATTAAGATTTTTGCCGTCGCCTTTGGCATGGGGGTTGTCTCAGGGGTTGTGATGGCCTATCAATTTGGTACAAATTGGTCGTCATTTTCAGATAAAATATCCAACGTCTTGGGTCCTTTGCTTGGATTTGAAGTCTTAACTGCCTTCTTCCTTGAATCTTCATTCCTAGGAATCATGCTTTTTGGTTGGAACCGGGTCAGCCGGCGTATGCATTTTACCTCGAGTTGTATTGTGGCTGTGGGAACTGTTATCTCCGCTTTCTGGATTTTATCCGTCAATAGCTGGATGCAAACACCACAAGGGTTTATCGTGGGAGATGATGGAAGATTCTATCCCACAAATTGGATTGAAATTATTTTTAATCCTTCTTTCCTCTATCGTTTTGCCCATATGATCACCGCCGCGTATTTGACAACTTCTTTTGTCGTTGGAGGAGTTGGTGCTTATTATTTGTGGGGAAAGCGTCACATTGAACAAGCCCGTATTATGCTTGGGATGGCAACCATCATGGCCGCTCTTGTTGCACCATTGCAAGTCGTGATCGGCGATTTACATGGCCTGAATACATTAGAGCACCAACCCGTTAAAGTTGCCGCCATGGAAGGGCTCTGGGAAACCACAAAAGGCGCCCCATTAAGCCTGTTTGCCATTCCAGATGAAAAAAATGAGCTGAATACTTATGAAATTTCCATACCTTATGTGACAGGTTTGATTTTAACCCACAGTTTTGACAAAGAAGTAAAAGGTCTTAAAGAATGGAAAAAAGAGGATCGCCCCCCGGTTTTCATGGTCTTTTGGTGTTTCCGTATTATGGTCGGAATGGGCCTCTTGATGGTTTTAATTGGAATCACAAGCGCAATTTCTTACTTTAGAGGGAACTTATTTCGCAACTCTTATCTCCATGTATGGTGGACAGCCATGATTCCTTCTGGTTTTATCGCCATTCTTGCGGGTTGGTTTGTCACAGAAATTGGAAGGCAACCCTACACAGTTTATGGCGTTTTACGCACAGGAGCTTCGGTTTCACCCAAAATATTAGGCGTTCAAGTTGCCTGGTCCCTGCTTGCTTTTGTGATCATGTATACCATTATATTTGGCGCAGGGATCTATTATATCGTAAATCTGATTCTTAAAGGCATTCCAGAACGTGAAGGATCGCATCATGTTTGATTTTTCACCCATCATAGATTTACCCATGATTTGGGGAGCAATCATCGCCATAGCTATTTTTTTATATGTTTTGCTCGATGGGTTTGATTTAGGGATTGGAATTATTTTCCCCTTTGCTCCTTCCAAAAACTGTCGCCATAAAATGATGAATTCCATTGCTCCATTTTGGGATGGAAATGAAACATGGTTGATTTTAGGCGGCGGTGGACTTTTTGCAGCCTTTCCTCTGGCGTATTCTATATTATTGCCCGCATTTTATATTCCCATCATTATTATGCTATTGGGCCTTATTTTACGCGGCGTTGCCTTTGAGTTTCGCTTTAAAGCCAGTGAAAAAACAAGATTTTTGTGGGATTATGCCTTTCATTTTGGATCACTCACAACTGCGTTTTTTCAAGGGATAATTTTGGGAGCATTTGTCCAAGGCATCAAAGTCTCCGGCAGAGATTTTGCCGGGGGACCTTTTGATTGGGCCACAGGGTTTAGCATCATGACAGGAATCGCCGTTGTTTTTGGCTACGCCCTTCTAGGGTCAACCTGGCTGATTATGAAAACAGAAAATATGACACAAAAATGGGCCCGGAAAGTTGCGGCGTATGTATTGGTTTTTGTGGGGGTTTTCATGGGAATAGTTAGTCTGTGCATGCCATTACTCAATGAGCGCATTCTCACATTTTGGTTTTCGGCGCCAAATATTTATTATCTTTTCCCCATACCCCTGATCACATCAATGCTTTTTATTCTTTTATGGAAAGACTTGCTCGGAGAAAAACAGGAATACCGGCCATTCTTTTTGAGCATTGCAATTTTTCTTATGGGATACATCGGCCTTGGTATTAGCATTTTCCCATGGATTGTTCCTTTTGAATACACACTTTGGGACTGCGCAGCTGGAGGTCCTGGTCTTTCATTGATGCTCGTGGGCGTTGTGATCACGTTGCCAGCAATCTTAGCCTATACGGCATATTCCTATTATGTTTTTAGAGGTAAAACAAGTCATGAACACCACTATTAAAGAGCGCATCAAAATTTGGTTTTCAAAACAAAAGCCCAAAACGCAGCAATGGATCTGGTTTGTTTTATTGTGGATAGGCGGTCTTTTGACGGTGACCATTTTAACTTATCCGATTAGATTTTTAATCAAATCGATGCAATAATCCCAATATGCCTTGCATGAGAGATTTATTTTATGATAAAAAGAGATAAATATTTAACAAAATGCCTTTTTCTCGGGCCATCCTCGAAATCTTCAGATTTTGGGGATCTCCCTTTCTCTCATCATGCAAGAGGGGAATTTGTATGAGCACAAGGGAGATCTTACAAAACTAAAGTTTTGAAGATGACGTCGGTGGGGGGGTGATTTTTGTAAATAGTTACAAAAATTAATTGATTTTAATAGCGATAAGGATCAGGTCAATGGAAAAAAAGCTCTCATTTCAAGAAATCATTCACACCCTTAAAGATTTTTGGGGAAAGCAGGGTTGTGCAATTTTAGAGCCCTATGATATCGAAATGGGAGCAGGAACCTTTCATCCTGCAACCACACTTAAAGCCTTAGGTTCTGATTTTTGGCGGGCAGCGTTTGTTCAGCCCTCAAGACGCCCAGGCGACGGACGGTATGGTGAAAATCCAAACAGAGTGCAACGTCACCACCAATTTCAGGTAATTTTAAAACCATCCCCCGATAATATTCAAGATCTTTACTTACAAAGTCTTTTTGTCCTTGGCATTGATCCCCAAATTCATGATCTACGTTTTGTAGAAGACGACTGGGAAAGCCCAACTTTAGGCGCAAACGGTTTGGGATGGGAAGTTTGGTGTGACGGGATGGAAGTAACCCAATTTACCTATTTCCAACAAGTGGGCGGGATTGCCTGCGAACGTATCTGCGGCGAGCTGACCTATGGCCTTGAACGTTTGGCCATGAATATTCAAGGTATTGAAAATGTCTATGATCTGAATTGGAATGGTCAAGAAGGCCCCGAAAAACTCACCTACCGTGATGTGAACTATAAAATGGAAGTTGAATGCTCAGCCTACAATTTCGAGCACGCCACAACCTCAATTTTGCTTCGTCAATTTGAAGATGCAGAACATGAATGCAAAAAGCTACTCGAACAACGCTTAAGCATCCCCGCCTACGAACAATGCATCAAATCCAGCCATCTCTTTAACCTTTTGGACGCAAGAGGCGTCATCAGCGTCCTCGAACGCGCCAGTTACATCGGAAGAGTCAGAGCCATGGCCAAAGGCTGCTGTGAGGTAAGCTTAGGGCTTTCATGATGAATTCAATTTTCATTGAAATTTTATAATAAATAAAATCCTAGCTTTTTTCATTCAAATCGTCTATATTCCTTAAAACTTATAGAGGTAGGATATTCAAATGGAAAGTTTCGGGCAATGAACAATAATCATAATACGAAAATTTCAGTTCTTTCTCAAATTCCGCTGGGTATTTGGTTTATCGGCATTACAACAACGTTGATGACGATTTCTTCTACAATTATTTTTATTCTCACACCAGTTTTTCTCGAAGACGTTCTAGGGTCTTCCGTTCAGGCCATTGGGACTTTAGATGGCATTGCTGAAGCTGTCTCGCAAATTGTGCGTCTTTTTTCAGGGCCCATTTCCGACTATTTTGGAAAACGAAAAACTTTGATCGTTTTAGGATATGGTCTCACAACGCTTGCAAAGCCTATCTTTGCCGTAGCTACAGCTGTGAGCTTGTTTGGCTTGGCCAGGTTTATCGAGCGCATAGGAAATGGCCTTCAAGCAGCCCCCAGAGAGGCTTTAATTGGTGATTTAGCTCCCTCTCATTTAAAAGGAACATGTTTTGGGCTGCGTAATTCTCTAACAAAAATCGGATCCGTATCAGGATGCCTCATCGCATGGTACCTGATGTATACAATGGATGATTATCGCTTTATCTTCTGGATCGCAATCATTCCTTCAATCATTGGGATGTTCCTTCTTGTAAGCTTTGTCAAAGATAAAGAAACCCCAAAAACAGAAAATTTAACCAAACCAGAACGTCATCCCATTTACATTAAAGATATTATACATCTTGGAAACGCCTTTTGGGGTGTTATGTTCGTGGTTGCGATATTTACTTTGTCCCATTGCAGCGAATCATTTCTTTCTTTAAGAGCTAAGAATTTAGGGCTTGAGGTGAAACATTTACCATCTATTATTCTGGTCATGAACGCTGTCATTGTGGGGATTGCCTATTATGCAGGTTCTTTATCGGACCGTGTTGGCCGTAAAATTTTCCTGTTTATTGGAATTGCAACCCATGTGATTTCTTTGGTTATTTTAGGATTTGCGCCTTCCTGGGAATGGGTCATGTTGGGCGTTGTCTTTTGGGGAATTCAGATGGGAACAACTGAAGGTGTTTTATTCACGATCGTTGTAGAAACAACACCAAAAGCTTTACGTGGAACAGCTTTAGGCGTATTTTTCCTCATACGCGGAATTTCATTATTTATTTCAAGCACGATGACGGGATATCTTTGGGATGCCTATTCGCCACTCCATGCGTTTGGAATATGCGCAATCGTTGGGGCTATATCCTTGATCATGTTGATGTTCGTTCATCTTCCAAAAATCGAAGAAAATACTTTAACAAATTAAATCTAAGAGGTTCAATATGAATTTTAAAAGTGACAATATTGTCGGCGTAAGTCCATCAATCTTGGAAAAAATTATCAATATCAATATGGGATCTCAAAATTCCTATGGCGGCGATGAGTATTCGTCTCAAATTAAAGACGTTTTTTCAACTATTTTTGAAAAACAAGTAGAAGTTTTCCTAACGAGCACAGGAACGGCCGCCAATTCTTTGGCTTTATCCGCATTGGTGGGGCCTTTTGATGCGATTTACTGTCATTCCCATGCACATATCAATACCGATGAATGTAATGCACCCGAATTTTTCACAGGCGGCGCAAAACTGATCCCTATAGAAGGCGATCATGGTAAAATAGACCCCAATCTTTTAAAGGAATCCATTGAAGTGAGCCTTGCTTTAAAGCCGCATACTGCCAGACCTGGATGCATCAGCTTAACGCAGGCAACAGAATGCGGAACGGTTTATTCTCTGCAAGAGCTAGAGGAAATCAAACAAATCGCCACAGAGTATCAATTGCCCATTCATATGGATGGGGCAAGGTTTACGAATGCCCTTGTTTCTTTAGGGTGCACACCAGCCGAGCTCACTTGGAAATCAGGGGTGGATATTTTAACGTTTGGCGCAACCAAAAATGGTGCACTGGCCGCAGAAGCCGTTGTGTTTTTCAATGAAAAATACGCAAAAGATTTTGAATATCGTCAAAAAAGATCTGGACAAATGATGTCGAAAATGCGGTTTTTTGCATGCCAATTTTTGAGCTTTTTTGAAAATAATCTGTGGATCGAGAATGCAACTCATGCGAATAATATGGCCCAAAAACTAGGATATATATTTGAAAAACATGGATTTCACACACAATATCCCGTTCAGGCCAACGAGGTTTTCCCCATACTCCCCTTAGAGATTGTAGAAAACCTCAGGGAAAAGGGCGCAAATTTCTATGAATGGGGAATTTCAGGAAGTAATCTCTACCGCTTTGTCACCTCCTGTTTCACAACGGACCATGATTTAGAATCTTTCAAAACAGCCCTAGAGAGCTCATTGTGAAACCCATTGGTATTTATGACAGCGGTGTTGGGGGGCTGACAGTTCTCAAAGAGCTCACTCAAAAATTCCCCCATGAAAATTTTATTTATTTTGCAGACACCAAGCATTTGCCTTATGGGGATAAATCTAAAGAACAAATCACCCAGTATTCACACGATATTGTTTCCGGGTTCCAGAATACGATGAACGCAAAAATGGCAATCGCCGCTTGTAATACCAGTTCAGCCCTTGCCTTAGATACCATTTCAAATGACTTCCATATCCCCATCATCGGAACAATTTACCCACTCCTTCATCATATTCACGAAGCAAAAACAATTGGCATCATAGCAACACAAGCCTCCGCCAACAGCCGCATGCATGAGAAAATTTTTAAAAATCATGGGTTCAAAGGAGAAGTCATTTCTGTAGGATGCCCCAAGTTCACGCCGCTCATTGAAGAAGGCGATTTCGATTCTGCCAAACTTCAAGAATGTGCAAGCGAATATTTGAGCATTTTCCAGTCCCAGAAAATAGATACCCTCATTTATGGATGCACGCATTATCCTTTCATTAAAAATTTGATCGAAAGCCTTTTACCCCCATTTATAAAATACATCGACCCCGCCCATTACATCGCCCAAGAGGTCAAAAAAATCCTTCCCCAAGAAAGCGAAATTGGATCGATACAATATTATTGCAGCAGCAATCCTGAACTTTTTTCAAAAAAACTAAGAAATTTAATGGGAACGGATTCTGAGGTCAAATTATGGGATTTAAAATAAACCCTATTGTCAGTTTTATTTTTGAGGCCATCAAACCTTTTAAATGGTGGATTGGGGGACAATTTTTCGTGGCAATTGTCTGGGCGGTGGATTTATCTTTGCGTCCCTTGATCCTGAAGACCATTCTCAATCGCATGCAAGGTCTTGAAAGGTCTCAGGCTTATGATCTTCTTTTGTGGCCGGTTATTTTTTACGTATCAATGTCTGCCCTTGTTGTGCTCGTTTTCAGATTTTATGACTTTGTGTGGCTCAAGCTCAACCATGGCTTAAAAAGACATCTGGGGATTCTTTTGATGGAGCGCATGATGCTTCACTCCCACAGTTTTTATCAAAATCATTTCTCCGGCAGTTTGGGGAATAAAGTTAAAGATGTGATGAGCGGTTTGCCAGACCTCTTATCCAAAATCATCGATACATTTTTTAGCCATATCCTGGCGATTCTCATTGCCATTGCCACAGTTTGGACAGTGCATATTTATTTCTCCATCGGTCTTTGTGTGTGGATCATGTGCTTTATGGGGATTTCACTGTTTTTCTCTAAAAAAGCATCTATTTTAAGCCATCAAGCCGCGCAGGAACGTTCAACTTTTATGGGAACAATCATCGATATTTTGGGCAACATGATGAGCGTGCGCATTTTTACAAACCGGGAAAATGAGCGAAAAATCATCGACCACGACTTAAAAGCATACGTTAAAGCCGATGAAAAACGCGATTGGTTTCTCCTGAAAATGTTTGCTTTTCAAGGTGGATCTTTCGTTATTTATCAAGCCCTTTGCTTCTTTTGGCTTATTGAGGGATTTAAAAATGGATCGATCACAACGGGAGATTTCGCTCTGATCACCATGATCAACATCGCAATTGTTAACTTTTTATGGAATTTATCCAAAGCCATTGGAGATTTTTCAAAACTTTTGGGTGATGTTACGCAAGGGCTTGAAATGGCCCTTTCTCCCATTGAAATCCAAGACATCCCTGGTGCAAAATCCCTTGTGGTAAACAGCGGAAAAATCACCTTTGATAAGGTCGAATTTTCATACAAAAATACGGATCCAATCTTTGAGAATAAATCCATCACCATCAATAAGGCCGAGAAAGTAGGTCTTGTAGGGTCCTCAGGCGGAGGAAAAACAACGTTTGTAAACCTCATACTGCGGCTTTATGACGTCACGAGCGGCAAAATCCTCATCGACGACCAAGACATACGCAGCGTCACCGGAGATTCCCTGCGGGCCGCCATGAGCATGATCCCCCAAGATCATGCCCTATTCCACCGTTCCCTCATGGAAAATATACGTTATGGACGCCCCAGCGCCACAGATGATGACGTCATGACAGCCGCCAAAAGCGCCCATGCCCACGACTTTATTCGCGCTTTACCTGAAGGCTATCATTCTTTGGTCGGTGAGCGCGGCGTGAAACTTTCGGGCGGCCAACGCCAACGCATCGCCATCGCCAGGGCAATCCTGAAAAATGCACCGATTTTAATTTTAGACGAAGCAACCTCAGCCCTTGATTCCGTCACCGAAAGAGACATTCAAGAATCTTTGGCAACCCTGATGCAAAACAAAACAACCATTGTCATCGCCCACCGCCTTTCCACCCTTTTACACATGGACCGAATTCTCGTATTTGACGGAGGGAAAATCGTGGAAGATGGAACACACGCGGAGCTTTTAGAAAAAAATGGCGTTTATAAAACACTTTGGTCAGCGCAAGTTGGAGGATTTTTATGATGCACCCAGACCCAAATACACTTTACCCAATCGAAGGTGTAACGCGCACGTGTTATCTCAAAAATATCATCAAAAACCCACAAATTATCGTTGGTGATTATACCTATTACGATGATCCAGATGATGTATATAATTTTGAAAAGAACGTTTTGTACCTGTTTGAATTCATTCAAGACAAGCTCATTATTGGTAAATTCTGTCAGATCGCAACGGGGACAAGATTCATCATGAATGGCGCAAATCATCCTTTAGATGGCGTTTCAACCTATCCCTTTAAAGTTTTCGGAAAATCCTGGCAAGATGCCTCGTTAACTCCTGTGACAAAAGGCGATACTGTCATTGGACATGATGTCTGGATAGGCAATAGCGTGACATTTATGCCCGGGGTTCAAGTGGGAGATGGGGCAATTATTGCCACAGGAAGTATTGTGACAAAAGATGTGGAGCCTTATTCTATTGTTGGAGGAAATCCTGCAAAACCCATACGAAAAAGATTCGATGACGAAACCATAGCATTCCTTTTAGAGCTGAAATGGTGGGATTGGGATATGGATAAAATCACCAAAAATCTAGAATTTTTAGCAACTGGAGATATCAAGAACTTACATATTTGACTTGTTATTTTCTATAAAAAGACTTATAAAAAATTGAACTTAGAAGATCTAGAGCTCATGACATGTGGAGAACGGAAATGATTACGCATAAACATTACATCCCCCGTATGGCTGAAAAAGCCATTGCAATATCATCGAAATACTACCCGATTATCTCCGTCATGGGGCCACGGCAAGCGGGAAAAACAAAAATGATTCAAAAATATTTTGTAACTATTCACCAAGAAATAATCAGTCATCACAAAACGCTGGCAATTTCCCGCTAAAGAGTATATTCAGTGCGTCTGTGGGGCAC
>CAIYWZ010000011.1 GCA_903930075.1 uncultured Alphaproteobacteria bacterium
CCCACCTTTTCGTAGTCAAAGAAATTCCCCACAAGGGAAGCGCAAATTTCCATGAATTCTTTGAATTTAAGCAGATCTTTAATTCCGTGGACGTTTTTAACTTCGCGCTCGAGATAATTTTCGATATAATCTGGAAAAAAGGTCTCAGGCGTTTCCCCATTCACATACAAAATGGGGTATCCACCTTTATACATGGCATCATAGGCATTTTTGCATTTTGATTCCTGCAATGTAAAGGGCAAAAGTTTGATGAGCCCGGCTCTACCTACCATCGTCTCACGGATTTTGGCATCAAAAAGGTAATTGTGGGAGCCCGTGAGCACAAACCTTGTGGGAAAGTAGGTTTCCCCGCCGCTTCGGATTTTATGACGCAACTCGTCTGCAACGGTTTTAAGGATTTGCGTCATCTGGGG
This sequence comes from uncultured Alphaproteobacteria bacterium, assembly GCA_903930075.1. GTDB lineage: Bacteria > Pseudomonadota > Alphaproteobacteria > CAIYWZ01 > CAIYWZ01 > CAIYWZ01. Next base: position 414 of record CAIYWZ010000011.1, read on the forward strand.
GATGTAATGAAACTCATCAAAAATCGCCCCATCGATGCATTTATCGCGCACAAAACGATTGGGATCCTTGGATATCATGTTAAATGTATCTTCATCCTCCAAATCATAATAGGGAAGATGAGGGAAATATTTTCGGATCATCTCCGTCTTCCCCGACTGCCGGGGCCCCATGATGGAAAGGATAGGATAAGAATGGGATTTTTTGGCAATCAACTCCTCGATTTCCCGCGTGATATAAACTGATTTAGATATCATTGTATGTGTAACCTTTATTCATGTTGAGTTTATAATGATACCACAGGAAATAAGGTTTTGACAAAGGAATTTATGCATTCAAAAACAACTGATCAAGATCCGTAAAATTCAAAGCCCGCCTTCCCGCACAAAAGCACGTCCAAACTGCAGATTTTGTCAATAAATATTTTACAACAGGTCGATGAAAAGGGGGCATTTGAGCCCTTCCTTTTGAGACTAAACTCTTTCAACCCACGTGCCTCCCCTTGATACTCATGAGATAGGCTTTCTAGGAGGTAGAGGGAATGGATGGCTTTCCTCGAGCGGGGGATAGCCCAGGGCTTGGCGCTTTTCGTTCACGCTTAAGAACGAGGCATCTTCGAGTCTGCGCCAGAGGTTTTCGCGTTTTTGGGAAAGCGCTGGGATGCGCTCGATGTCGTAGACGATTTTAGCGCCCTCAAATTCCGCAGAGAAAACATCATTTATATTGCGCAAAATCAAATCCAGGAGTGGTAAAATCGTGTCTTCCCACAGGTGAAACCGGGCCTCTTTGTAGTTGGAAAAGGTCGTCTCGCCCGGAACTCCCACCAGCATCGTGGGCACGCCAAAGGCCTGGGCAATTTCCCTGGCGGTGATGTGTTTGCCCTCGACAAAATCAAGATCTTTGAGCGATAGCCCCATCTCCTGCCAGCTCATCTCGCCCTCAAGGAGCAAAATACGCCCGGCGTTCCTTGGGCCCGAATAGGTCTGCCGGAGTGTGTCTTTAAACGCCTCCCGCTCCTTTTCATCCAAGGGAATGCCATGGGGAGTTTTGACCATCAAAGCTCCCAAAGGACGGCCGCCATTTTGCAAAAGCGCCAGGTTATGCTCGGAAACCGCGTTATGCTGATCAACGCTCAGCGCCGCCGCCTCCAGGGGAGAAAATCCGATTTTGTCATTTAAGGGATGGGGAAGTTTGACCATCATCAAAAACGGCTGCCCCATTTTCCTGGAAAGCGCCAGATCTTCGCAGAGCTCTATTTTCTCCTCCCCCACTTCGTAATAAAAAGTCTTCGTTTTTTCGCTCAAATGCAACCCATCGGGGCGAAGGAGCATGAACCTTGCAGGGTCATCGAGCAACACAAGGGGGGCGTGACCTGCGAGCAATAGAGTTGTTGTCAGGCGCTCCAAAAAATTAGATTTTCCCAAAATGGCAAGTAATTGATGCTCATCAAACCGCTCCCTCCCCGCCTCCACTTCCAAAGGTACACTGGAAAGGCTGCGCGCAATGAGCGAAACACACCGGTACACAATGATATTTTTCATATACCCCTCTTTGACCAACTGCCGGTAGTTCCTACTCGTTCCTTGCGCCTGCGGGATCATCATCAGGCTCTTGTGCGAGGGGGTTTTGTTTTGAAAAAGATTTAAAAATTGACTCTTGGTTTTAAACCACATACTGTTTTTCATGATTGTATACTCCTTATACTGTTGAATTAATACATTCATGATAGTCAAAATTTGCTAATTTGTCAAATAATATTTTTATATCTCTGTTTTGCAGCACTTAAAAAGGGATATAAATTTAAACATTTCAAAGTTATGCTTCACCTTCTTACTTTCTAAATTCAACTTCTCCACACTCAAGCCTTATCTGCCCCACTTGTTTTTAAGGAGAGCCACATTTCTTTTTTGCTCAACTAGGACATTTCAACGCCCTGACCCAGGGTTACATATCCATTTTCGGTTGCATCAGAGGGAAAAAAGGGTATACAGCATTCCACGCACGCAAACGCTGATCCCCTCCTTTCATTCAAAGGTTATAAGGTGCTTGCTGCTGGCAAATCCGCACGAATACGAACATCTCTCCACAAGCTACCAATGCCGCCGTTTAGAGGCGATGTGGAGAGGTGTGAGGCCATCTTCATCTGGCTGATTCACAGCAATGTCGTGCCTTTGGATCAAAAGCTAAACGATCTTTAAACGCCCTGCTCAAGCAGCCATATAAAGAGGTGTTTTTCAACCCCTGGATGCCCGATTCACATCAATAAGGGGTTGTTTATTTTATTTCAAGATTAAAAATAGATTTTTTCACCAAAAACATCCATGGGATATCCAGATTACATCCGAGCCCGCAAAATTTCGGCAATCCTGGTGTGCCCCTTTTGCTCTGCAAAATCAAAAGCTGTGTAACCATAGTTATCTCTTTTGTGAACATCAATTCCCGCACCGAGCAAAACCTGGACAACCTCTAAATGCCCAACAAGAGCAGCAACCATAAGAGCTGTTACTCCATTCGTCCTTGCCTTATTCACTTGGATTCCGGGGGTGCCCAGCAAAGCCTGAACAACACTTAAATGCCTATTTTGAGCGGCCATAAAAAGTGGTGTTACCCCATCCGTTTTTGCCTGATTCACCTGGATTCCGGGAGCTCCTAGTAAAGCCTGGACAACATTTAAATGCCCCTCTTGAG
>CAIYWZ010000012.1 GCA_903930075.1 uncultured Alphaproteobacteria bacterium
GCCAAGTTAAAAATGTGCTAAAAAAGTCTTCGAGTGATTGTGGATTCATAATATTGTCCTTATTCTTGTTTTTTTTGCGGAAATATTATGCGTTTGCAATCACTTATGCAATGCTTTTTTAACTTTTTTGGGATGAAAATTCTTATATTTTTTGAGGTTACAAAAAGTGTGGGGTACTATAGATTTTTATATACCCCGATGAATACGATGATGATGAAAAACATATATGTATTAGATCGTATCCACATGCCCAGCAGATGTCTGTTATTAAAAAACCCGCAGAAGTTCACTATAAAACTCAACACATAAATTTTGTAGCGGCTGAAGATTATCCCAGTGAATTGCCTCAAGGACTCGCAGATTACATTTGTGAAAAATATAATGATAAAGACAAGAAAAATCCATATGAAGGTGTTTTTGATAACAAAATTTCGGGTTACCCACGATGGATACAAGAAGCTGAATCATTGGAAGAATATGAATTTATACTACAAATTGATTCAGATTGCCAGCCATATTGGGACTGGGGCGATTGTTCTAGCCTATATCTTTTTCGTCATCATAAAACAGGTGAATTTTATGCGACAGTACAAATGTCTTAGTGCCAGCAATTCACAACTCCCTGGTTACTATAAAAAAAAATATTGAAATGTGTAAATATTTATGGAGTCACCCAAAAAATAAACAAAATTAAATTGCAAAATTCCCTGAATTATGATATCCATGATCATGAGTGAGTTTTGTAAGAAAATGGCGCATCAAATGATAGATCTAGAAGGACAGATTTTTGGCAACACCACCTATGATCCGCTTTTTAAGCGGGTTTTGAACGAAGATCATCTGCGGTCATCGTTTCTTAAGGCGTTTTTGCCCGATCTCCACGTGGAATCGTCTCAAAGGCTCGATGATCATATGAATCCCTTACAGGAATTGCAGAATTTACGGGGTTTTTTGCAAGATCCAAATTCTAAGGCGGCGATGGAGTTTCTGCGGGGGAATCCGAAGGGTTATGAGGGGATTAATCCTGAAATGAGTTGGATTTTGAGGGGTTTTGAGAAACACTTTGATGATTTACAAAAAGCATTTCCAAAGCCTAAATACAACGGGGTCATGGATTTTGCCTGTAAGCTTGATAACGGCGAGTATGCCCTGATTGAAATGCAGGTCTACCCTGAAAATACCTTTAACACAAGGGCTTTGGCTTATGTTGCGGCCTTTTATGGCGGTCAGCTTTTTCAAGGGGAGAAGATGAAAAAAATGAAACGGGTGGTGGGGATTAATATTTTGGGTGGATCTCGGGAGCATTGGAAAGGCTCCCATGAATTTATGCGCCATTATAGATTCCAGAACCAACTGGGTGATCCTCAAAACCCCAATTACCTTGAAGGGATGGAATTAATACAGTATTGCATTGAGAATGCGCCCAAAAAGATAGAAAACAGGGACCTAAAGGACTGGGTGACGTTTTATCAAAAAGCGCACCTGATGAATGATAAAGATGTGAAAACAAAGATTAAAACTTCAGCGCGTATTGGAGGCTTTTGAAATGACCAGAATTAGCAATTTACCCCAGGATATACGCGAGTCTTATGCAAGCATGGCTGAGCAGTTTGCCATGTATTCTGATTACACGGATAGTCTTGTGGAAGAGGCAATGGCCCAAATGAACGTCAAACTCCAAGAATCTATGGAGCGGGAGCGCCAGGAGAGGGAGAAGGCGCAGGAGAGAGAGCATCAGTTCATTATTGGAATGATCACCAACGGTATGTCCGATGAGCTGATTTGTAAAATCGCCAGAATTTCCATAGATGCGTTGGAGAAAATCAAACAATCGATCCATTGAGAACAAAAAAAGTAACTATTCACCAAAATAAAAATACAACCCAAAGTTGAATTATATTTCATTTTATCCTTGACGTGTTTTTGCTCTAAAATCCCCAATAGGAAAGGGTTTTGAACTTTTTAAATAA
>CAIYWZ010000013.1 GCA_903930075.1 uncultured Alphaproteobacteria bacterium
GCAACAAGGGCGAGGCCAGGAAAATGGAGGAATACGTCCCCACACCAATGCCCACAATCATGGGAAGGCTGTAGCTGGCGATAATATCCCCGCCAAAAATATAAAGGGCAAACAGAGAAAAAAGCGTTGTGGCGGAGGTCAGAATCGTCCGTGACAGCGTTTCATTGATGCTTTTGTTGATGAGGTCTTTCAGCTCCATTTTTTTGTATTTCACCCGGTTTTCCCGGATGCGGTCAAAAATCACGATGGTATCATTGATGGAATAGCCGGCGGTGACCAAAATGGCCATGATGGCGGTGATGTTAAACTCATAGTGAAAAAGCCCGTAAAAACCCACAATGGAGGCGCAGTCGTGGATGATGGCCACAATGGAACACAGCGAAAACTGCCACTCAAAACGGACCCAAACATAGCCCAGCATCCCCAAAAGCGCAAAAAACACAGCCAAAATGGCGTTATTGATCAAATCCTGCCCCGCTTTGGGCCCTACAGTATCAATGGACCTGTACTCAATATGATGGTTAAACGTTTGATCAAGGCTTGCTTTGATCTTGTCCAGGGCAACACTTTGTGCCTTATCATCCCCTGGCTGACGGCCAATTTTAATTTGAATATCTTTGGATGAGCCAATTTCCTGCAAAGAAACATCGCCTAAATTCATTTTTAAAAGGCTGGCGCGCAGATCTTCGATCTTGACCGATTCTTCTACTCGAATGGACATGAGAAATCCGCCCTTGAAGTCAATCCCGTAGTTTAAGGATCCTGAGAACATAAACCAAAAAGACCCAAAGGTGATCATAAGAGAAATGAAGAAAAAAAGGTAACGCTGCCCCGCAAAATCAATTTTTGTATCGGTGGGTAGAAAATTTAAAGCCATTTGGAAAATCCTTTACTTAAATAGAGAGTGTTTTGGGTTTGGCAAGTTTATACCAAGCAAGCGTGATCATCCGGGTTAGGGAAACGGCTGTGAACATGGAAATGAGAATCCCCAGAGCAAGGGTGACGGCAAATCCCTTCACAGGGCCCGTGGCAAAGTAATATAAGAGGGCTGCGCCAAAAAGCGTGGTCACGTTCGAGTCCACAATGGTGGCCATGGCCCGGTTATAGCCAAGGTCAATGGCGGTAAGCGGTTTTCGACCATATCGCAGCTCTTCCTTGATGCGCTCAAAAATCAACACGTTGGCATCAACGGCCATCCCAATGGTCAGGGCAATTCCCGCAATGCCAGGTAGGGTTAAGGTTGCCTGTAAAAGAGTTAGGCCCGCAATCAGGAAAATAATGTTAAAGACCAGGGCGATGTTGGCAATGATCCCAAAGAAGGCGTAGGCAAAAAGCATAAAAACCGCCACAAAGGCAATGGCAATGAGCGTTGCTTTTTTCCCGGCATAAATGGAATCGGCCCCCAAATCTGGCCCCACACTCGATTCGGATAAAAGGGTAAGTGTTGCCGGCAATGATCCAGAGCGCATGAGAAGCGCAACTTTTGAGGCTTCGTCGATGGTAAAGCTCCCGGAGATCATACAGGCCCCACTTGGAATGTATTCATTGATGGAAGGTGCGCTTAAGACTCTTTGATCCAAAACAATGGCGAATCGTTTTCCAACATTTTCCTTTGTAATAACCCCAAATTTTGAAGCGCCGATGGTGTCAAATTTTAAATCAACGGAAGGGTTCCCGTTTTTATCACGGCCAACGGAGGCAAAACTCAAGTTCTGACCATCCAAGGAGATCTGTTTTTTCACAAGAACAGGAACAGGCGTTCCACCCCGCTCTTCATAGAGCAAATCGCTTCCCACAGGCACTTTACCTTTGAGCGCATCATCCATGGAGGCCTTGTCATCGACCAAATGAAAGGTCAGTTTTGCAGACCTGCTCAAAATCTCCTTCACCTCTGTGGAATTGGAAACTCCTGGAATTTGGATCAAAATACGGTCTTCCCCCTGGCGCTGAATGGTGGGCTCTTTTGTCCCATCCTCATCAATACGCCGGCTGATGATGCCAATAGACCGCTCAATAATGGCCTCTTTGAGGCTTTGAACGTAGGCAGGGGTATAGTTCAGTTTAAAATGGGTTTGATGAATGTCAAATTCAAGATTGGGGTCCATTTTCGAAAGAATTGTTTTGATGGACTCCACATGAATTTCATCCCTGGCATTGAGCGAAATGAAAGACTGATCCTCTTTCGTCTCTACTTTTAAATTCAGATATCCAATTTTTTCCTTGCGCAAAACTCTTCTGATTTCATCCACTTCCAAAGCCATGCGGTCATGGAGCGCGCCTTTAAGATCCACCTCCATGAGCAATTGGGTTCCACCTTGGAGATCAAGGCCTAAAACAAGCTGTTTTTGCGGCAAAAAAGGCAAAGTTTTTAAAGTTTCCTTGGTAAAAAAATTCGGGATCGCGCAAAAAACCCCAAGGAAACAGGTGGCCAGGATTAAAACGATTTTCCATTGCTGCATTTTCATGTTTTATGCGTCCTTAGATTCAGATTTGGGTTCCGCTTTAGGCTTACGAGAAACCCTGGCTGTTTTTTGCCTTTAACGCAGGTATTTTGGTTTCCAACTTGCTTTTCTCTCCAATTTTATCTTTAAGAATTCTAATCACAACCCCTTCTGAAATTTCGATTTCAAGAGTTTTGTCATCAATGACACTTTCAACCGTTCCATAGATCCCCGAAACAGTCAAAACCTGGTCTCCTTTTTCAAGAGATTCAATCATTTCTGCGTGTTCTTTTTGTTGATTTTTTATTTTCTTATTTTGCGGACGGAGCACAAGAAAATAAAAAATCAGGAAAACCGCAATAAAGGGTGCAAAACTCATCAAAGGACTCGATTCCATAAATCCAGCAGGCGTTGAAGGTAATTGGGCAGGCGTTTGAGCAACAACAGTTGTAAAAAGAATCGTCATCATAAGTTATATCTCCAAAGTTTTTAAATTTTTATCTATAAAATGCTATCATATTTTGAGAGAAAAGTAAAATCTAAAAAAATCAATTGGTCCAGGCCACAAATAACTCTCCAGGCATCATAAGGAAATATATTGAAATCTTGCAGGGAAAATAGGGAGATAGACGACGACGCGTGGTCTTTTCATTCTCCTTATGGTGGGCTTTTTGATAAAATATTATCTAAACACGTTATGCTTAATGAATAGATTGTTTCAATTTGTCCAGCTCGTCTGTAGAAATCCCTACAATTTCGCAAATAGCTTCATCAGGCATTCCCTTGATGATCATCCCCGAAATTAGCTGATGCTCTCTCTCCTGAGCCTTTAGCTTCGCCTCCTCCTGCGCCCTTGCATGCTCTTCTTGCGCCTTCGCTCTCTCCTGGCGCTCCCGCTCCATAGATTCTTGGAGCTTGACGTTCATTTGGGCAAGTGCTTTTTCCCTCGCCTCTTCCACAAGACGATCCGTATAGTCAGAATAGATGGCAAACTGCTCGGCAAGACTTGCATAAGATTCTCGTATATCCTGGGGTAAATTACTGATTCTGGTCATTTCAAAAGCCTCCAATACTTCTCTGGTTTTAATCTTTGTTTTTACATCTTTATCGTTCATCAGGTGCGCTTGTCTGTAAAACGTCACACGAGGCTCTCAAGTCCCTGTTCTTCATATTTTTGGGCGCATTCGCAATGGAATACTGTATCAACTACATCCCCTCAAGATGCCTCGGGTTTTTCGGATCCCCAAGCTGGTTCTGGAATTTATAATGGCGCATAAATTCATGCGAGCCCTTCCAATGATCCAGAGATCCGCTCAAAATATTAATTCCCACCACCCGTTGCATGTTTTTCATCTTCTCCCCTTGGAAAAGCTGGCCTCCATAAAATGATGCA
>CAIYWZ010000014.1 GCA_903930075.1 uncultured Alphaproteobacteria bacterium
AAACAATTTTATTGACTAAAACAGTCCTCTTTTATATAATGCCCATATACACATTATATAAACACACAAGTAGGAGATTAAAATGGGGATGATTCGGTATAAGAAGCGTGGGAATAAGTTTTATGTTTATGAAGTGATCAATTATTGGGATAAGGAGCGTAAAACCAATCGGCAAAAGTCGACATATCTTGGAAATGCCGATGAACACGGCGGGCCTTATGCAAAAACGGGGAGGAAGGCTGGGGCTGCTAGGCAGGAGAAAGCGATTCTTGATTTTGGGGATAGTTTTGCCATTCATCAGATTGCAGGGCAGGAAGGATTAACTGACGTGATTGAAAAAAGCTTCCCAGGCTCTCTAGAGTCAATTATGAACCTTCTGTGCTATCAAATTGCCCAAGGTTCTGCCATGAGTTCTGTGGAAGATTGGACGCAAGGAAATATTGCTCGCCTGCTTTTTAAAGGTGCAAAAACAAAATCGCAGGACATCAGTAGGCTCATCGAAAATCTTGGCAGACAAGACTTGCAGCAAAATTTTTTCAAAAACTATGTGACCAAATTTTTCCCCAAAACCACCGCTCTTTTGATCGATAGCACTTCCTTGCCAAGTGCCATTAACGCTTCCATCAATGCTTTTGGTCATACTGGACAAGGAATCCAGGAAAACGTCACATGCTTGATGCTGGTGGATAAGGCATCGAAACTCCCCATTTATTTCAGGGCAGTAGGGGGCGATATTGCGGATACTTCCACGCTCAAAACAACCATTGAAGAAGCAGGAAAACTGGGGCTTAAGACCGGATCTGCGATTTTAGATGCGGGGTATTGTTCAAAGGAAAATTTGGAATACATGGGCAAAAAAAATGTCGATTTTGTGACAAGACTTCCGCGCAGTCATAATATTTTTTACGAACTCATCGACACATTCGGACCCTTGCAAGACCATGCTCACTGCGCCAAATATGGGGAACGTGTGGTCTTTATCTCGAGCGAAGATGGGGAAATTTATGGACAAAAAATGTTTGCCCACATCATCCTGGACCCTGCAAAACGGGCAAAAGATATGCGCTCAATGTCGAATTCACTTGGAGAAAAAATGACCAACGCAGAAATTGAAAAGATGAACTTTAAAATCAAATACGCAGGATTTCTCGTCCTTTTATCCAAATCCAGCATCGCAAAAAACGATATTCTCCCCACCTATTACACCCGCCAAGCCATCGAACAAATATTTGGTTTTGCAAAATCGAACAACAACCTGCTGCCGTTAAGAGTCCATTCCGAGCAATCAATCAACGGTTACTTGATGCTTGTATTCCTTTGTTTGATTGTTTTTATCAAAATGCGCGAAAAATTACAACCCGATATCCCCATGGACAAAGCCCTAATACGCTTGCGTTCCCTTAAAGCCAAAGTTTATGACGATCAAATCATTATTCAAGAACCCAATAAAAAAGTCAAAGACATTGCCACAGCCTTAAATATTACAATGCCCACATCTTTGGGAGTTTAGGCTTATATTTCCTTTTATAATTATTATCCTTTATGAAAGTCAAGGATAAAACATGGACTTTCTTTGATCAGCAGGCACAGTCTGAAGAATTTCATTCGCTTGCCTCTGATGCTCTGGTTTATTGAGATTGCATAATCCTTCTATACAACGTTTTTTATCACTTAGCGTAGCAGTTGGATCTAAACCGATAAAATACCAAATTTCTGCAGCGTGCGCTTCATAAGTGGGGTTACTGTATTCTTTGGAAAGCTTCATCAAGCGAAATGCTGGGTGAGTGCGTGTATATTCATCATTTTTTGGGGACAATCCAATAGAATGCCAAATTTGAGCAGCTTTATCTGTTTTTCCAAATTTCAATACTTCCTGCGCGCACCAATCTCTGGTACTGGATGAAACTTTCTGATCCAATCCGATACTTTCAAAAATATCTAAAGCTTCCTCTGGATAAGTTATATGACGCGTACCATCAACAAAACGGACAGATTTTGTTAGATGATCTTCTAAGATTTTAATTCTCAAAGTGATGGGAGCTTCCTGATCTAACCCAATACTTGTAAAAATCCTGATCGCTTCCTCTTTTTCTTCCCTGCCAAAATCTCTCAATTCTTGGGCAACCTGGTACCTAATATGTGTTTCCGTTTTTGGATCTTGGGAGAGATTGAATAAGATTTCTCTGCTGGAATTGCCTTGTCCCGTAACCCTTTTCAATACTTGCGCAGCATGTAATCTCATGATTGTGTCGTATTTGGATCTAAACCAATGTGACGCCACATTTCTATAGGATCCATATCTTGACGTCTTTCTTCCAAACATTTGCAATCAATTTTTTAGAAGAAAGCGTAAAATGATAGATATCTTGAACATCAAGATAATCAAAGGTTATTTGCTGTGTCAACTCTGCAGGACATATTCCAAAGGGTGAGTTTTCAAGAGGATCAGTCTCTAATTCTGATGCAAAAACTAATTTTGTGTAACACAAAGCGATGATGCTAAATTTATTGAATTTCATGTTGTATTTCCTTTCATATGTTGATGATTTTTCATATATAGTTCTCGAAATATAAAAAAATCAAGAGAAAAATAAATTATTTTTAATCTTGAATTTTATTGAAACAACCCTTATGTAGAGTTTATAACGATGACATTATTGAAAAATGAATTTTAGAAAAGGAATTATAGAAATGATAAAGAGAAAATTGAAGTTGAAACACATGCTTTTGGGGATGATTGCCTTGAAGGCAATGCCCGTTTTGGGAAGTGGTCCAAATATACACGGGCTTTTGGAAACTGTTGGAGTTCAAGACCAAATAACAGAATATTCCACATTTGACGATCTGTGCGCCTTGGCTCAAACAAATAAAAAATTGCATAAAAATGTAAATTCCCGCTGGCTTTGGCCGTTTAACTTCAAGACAAAAGCAGAATTCCAGGAGTCTTTCAATAAGATGAGTCTAAGGTTTTTGCCGTTGAGTTTAACGTTTCATTTGCCCAATAGAACTCCAGAGATTTTGAATATGATCCCTGACACAACAAAATTTTCTAAACGCCCCTATGAAAAAGTGTTGGCGGCGGTTCATCGAAAAGACTACAGTTACATAAAAAATTGGTCAGATGCGGATTTAGATTGTTTTGGTCGTTTTGCCATGGTCTTTAATAAATCTTTTATTTTGACAAGCCGAATTGATGCTTTACGAGAGTTAAAAGATATGAAGTTTGATGAAAAGTTTAAAAACAAACGGATCAGTGATCTTGCGATAGATTTTGTTTTTGAGCCCAAAATGGATCGGGATGATCCTCTTGAGATCGCTCTTTCATTCGATTTAGCGACTCCTGATTTGATGAAGCTTTGGGAGAAACTAAAAACGAAGTCTGTTAATCATCATCTGCTTCCAAAGTTTCTTTCGCAAAAATTAGAAGAACCTCTCAAAAAAGAGGTACGTGAATTTTATAAAAAAATGATAGATAACACGAATGGTTCTTTATCTGATCGATTAAATGCCATGAAGCTGATTTCAAACTTAATAATAGCAGAAGAATCTGCAGAATATTTCAAGATCTTTGAAAGCATAATTTCTTCAACTCAAGAGATTGATGTTAAAATAAGCATTGTTGAGGCTCTTTCTTTTCTTCATCTGGATGCAAAAACTCAAGATAGACTTGCGCACTTGGTCCTGAGTTTTGATCTGATGTCTGGGCTTGAATCCAAGGCTCTGGAGGCAATGAGAAAATTCAAATTTTTGAATCCCTACATAAAGGCAGAGGCGGCGGAGTTGTCTTTAACGGTTGCGCAAAATCCTGAAATCGAATTTTGTGATAAACTAGATTTTTTGGAGCTGTTTACGGGGTTTACAAATGGAGAACGCAAGAGTGAGGTTATTCGCGTTCTAAACGATGAACGATCTATAGATAATCAACATTTTGTTTTGCGTGAAATTTTAAAATTCATCCCCTACGATGCGTCAATCAAGCAAAGATATGAAGAAATTGTAGGTCACCCTGATGTGGTCATATGGGAAAAATACAGCGCTTTAGCTGAACTTCTTAAAGCTGAAAAAGATATGGTATTTTTGGACCAGGCTCTTTCGATGGTCGACTCTGATGCTAACCCAGAGGGTTTTAACCAGTTTTTAAGGGGTTTAGAAACTTTGCCAAAAGAAACTTTGGTGGATGTTTACTTAAAAATTTTGGAAACGAAGAATATGGGGTCATGTTCTTCTAAAACTATTTTAAACAGCCTCTTTAAAATCAATGTAGATCAAAAAAATGAAGCACTCATGATCAAGGTTGCTTTGAAAAATATTGAAGATTCAGGATCTAACGTGTACACAAAGTTGGATTTCTTGGAATTTCTTGTAAAATTTGATTTGAATGAGAAACTGCGCGCTGAGTTAACGGCCGTTTGCGACCAAATGCCAATTAGCGAATATCAACAAAGCCGCATGAATAATATTCGGGCAAATTTGATTCCGTAAATTGAGGGAGGGGAGGGATGTGCATCTTTCCCCTTTTTTATTTCGTTATAAGAACAACTCATTAAGATCCGTAAAATTCAGCGCCCGCCCGCCTTCCACATCCATGGTTGGCCCTGTGTAGATGACAAATTTATCGGCAGCTTTAAGATCAGGGTGTTTTTGCATATTGTCAAACCATTTGGGATTGAAGGTATCGCCAGATTTGATTTCTATAGCCTTCAGGCGCATCATGCCTTCCATGACGATATCGATTTCGTAGCCACCTCTTCCGGTAATATTCCAAAAATAGGCGGAGTCAAGGTATTCGCCCTGGATGGCATTTTTCTTCCAAATTTCGGAAAATACGAGGTTTTCAAAGAGTTTTCCTTTAAGATCTGGATTAACCTTAATATATTCAGGGGATTTTGCTTTGCGGGTTAAGCTGGCACAAAGTCCGGTGTCATAAAAATAGAGCTTATGCCCCTTACTCATTTGTTTCATGAGGCTTTTGTTATAGCCCCTTACAAAGAAAATAATGTAGCTCGAATATAAAACCATGAGCCATGCATCAAGAGTTTCACGTTTTAAACCAAGAGTCGAACCCACCGTTTCATAGTCAAAGAAATTTCCAGCGAGCGAGGCGCAAATTTCCATAAATTCTTGGAACTTCAAAAGATCCTTAATGCCATGAATATCCCGCACTTCCCGGTCTAGATAATTCTGAATATAGGCGGCAAAAAAGGTTTTGGGAGTTTCCCCATTGACATACAAAATCGGATACCCGCCCTTATACATGGCATCATACGGGTCTTTGCATCCCGATTCCTGAAGTGTCAAAGGCAAAAGCTTGATGATGGCCGCTCTGCCTGTCATGGTCTCTTTAATCTTTTCGTCAAAGAGATAATTATGGGATCCTGTTAAAACAAACCGTGTGGGCACAGCCATTTCATCCCTTTCGTGGGCCGCGTTAAGAAGCTCATCGGAAACGGTTTTGAGGATGCGTGTCAGATCTGGGATATAATGAAATTCATCAAAAATCGCCCCTTCCATGCAGTGATCGCGCACAAAACGATTGGGGTTTTTCGAAATCATCTCAAAGTTATCATCTTCTTCCAAATCATAGTAGGGAAGGTGTGGAAAGTATTTTCGAATCAGCTCCGTTTTCCCCGCTCTTCTTGGGCCCATCACGGATAAAATCGGGTAATGCTTGGTCTGAACATCCATCCATGCCTGAACTTCCCGGATGATGTATCTTTTATCGGATATTGCCATTTTTTACTGTATACCTTTATAAAAATTTAATAGCCTATTATACCATAAAATACCAGAATTTGACAAAGAAATTTATTCATCCAAAAATAGTTGATCAATTCCTCAATTTCCCGGGTGATATAGATTTCCTTCGAATTCATCGTGATTATTCCACCTTCCGCAGTGTGGGAAACGCGATGACATCCCTGATGCTGGGCGCATCGGTTAGGATCATGATGAGTCTGTCGATGCCGATGCCAAGGCCGCCGGTGGGGGGCAGGCCATATTCTAGGGCGCAGATGAAGTCTTGGTCCATGAGGTGGGCTTCATCGTCTCCTTCGTCTCTGGCCGATACTTGGGCTTCGAAGCGCTGTTTCTGATCGATGGGGTCGGTGAGCTCTGAAAAGGCATTGCCGATTTCCCAGGCGTTGATGTAGCTCTCGAACCGCTCGGTCAAGCGCGGATCTTTGGGGTGAACTTTGGCCAAAGGCGAGATGTCCAGGGGCAAATCGATGACGTGGGTGGGCTGGATGAGGAATTTCTCAACGCGTTCGCCAAAGACCGTTTCGATGCACTTCCCCCAGGATGCGTTTTTATCCACCGTAAGGCCGATGGATTTGACTTTTTCGCGGGATTCTTGCGCATTCAGAGCTAGAAAATCAATCCCTGTTTTTTCCAAAACGAGCTCCGTCATGCTTTTACGCGCCCAGGGGCCCTTCAGATCAATTTCTTTGCCTTGATAGGTGATCGATGTGGTGCCCAAAACGGTTGTTGCAAGGTGCTCCACGATATTTTCGGTCAGTTTCATCATATCGTTGTAATCTGCGTAGGCTTGGTAAAGCTCCATCATGGTAAATTCGGGGTTATGCCGTGTGGAAATGCCTTCGTTGCGAAATGACCGGTTAACTTCAAAAACCTTGTCCCAAAGACCGCCCACCACCAAACGCTTTAAATAGAGTTCCGGGGCAATACGCAGATACATATCCATATCCAAAGTATTATGGTGCGTCACAAAGGGTTTTGCCGCAGCTCCCCCGGGGATGGCGTGGAGCATGGGTGTTTCCACCTCGAGAAAGCCAAGGGAGGTCAGATACGACCGCAGGGAAGAGACAATTTTCGAGCGATCTCGCAGGCGATTTCTGCTTTGCGGATTCATAATCAAATCCAAATACCGCTGGCGATAGCGCGTTTCGATGTCTTGCAATCCATGATATTTTTCAGGCAAGGGCAGCAATGTTTTGGTCAAAATCCAAATGGATGTGGTATTAACAGTCAGCTCTCCGCGTTTTGTGCGCCGTATGGTGCCTTCAACGCCGATATGATCGCCAATATCGAGGTTTTCCAAAACCTTATACACATCACCGGACAACCCCTCAAGGTGCGTAAAAACCTGGATTTTATGGGTCACATCGTGCAAATCAATAAACATTCCGCTGTTGCGAATAGACATAATGCGTCCTGCAACTTTTACAACATCGTCCGTGACGACCTCATTCTCAAGATTCTTATATTGATCATGGAGCTCCTGATTTTTATGGCTTGCATCAAATTTTGACGGATACGCATTGATCCCGTGGGAAGCAAGCTTTGCCAGCTTATTCAAACGCGACATTTTTAATTCATTCTCAATTTCACTCATTTTATATTCTCCTTGGTATCTTTTTAACGATTTATCATCCTTTTATTATACCATATTCTGGGCTCCAAAAGCATCAAAATAATGCCAAATGAGCAATTCTTAAGGAAACTCCCCAGGTGGCAATGCCTCCTTGGTTTTAATCTTAAGTTTTCACGCAAGCTATCCCCCCAAAAAAATCACCTCTCCCCCCGCCGTCATCCTTAAAACGCCAGTTTTTAAGGGATCTCCCTGGTATTTCATCTGATTATACGGATCGTCTTGTGGAAGAGGCGATGGAAAAAGCCCTTGCAAAGGCCCAAAAAAGAGAGCGTCAGTTAATTGCGCAGGCGCACAAGGCCAAAGCCCAGGAGAGAGAACTTCAGTTAATTGTGGAGATGATCATCAAGGGGAGGCCAGATGAAGTCATTTGTGAGATTGTAGAAATTTCTACAGATGCGTTGGATAAATTCAAAAACTCCGAGTTTCTCCCCATGATGCCCCTGGCAGAAGAAGACGACCTTTGAGATAAGAGCTTAAGAGTCTTTTTTCATCGCTTTGGAAATTTTGGAGTTCAGAACATGATTTTCCACCATTTCAACGTTGATTCTATGACTCAGACGCGCCCCCTTTTGAAATAAAAGCCGCAACACCTCCTGTGGCATTTCCTTGGCAAAATCGATGGGATATTCCTCCTTTTTGGTCTTCATATTGGGACCTGCGCCTGCTTCCAAAAGGAATTTAGCATTCTCAAAATGATCCCAGTAGAGCGAGGTAAAAAGAGGGGTGCAGCCGCTTTCATCGCAAAGATCTAAAGACGCTTTTGCTCCAATCAAAACCTTGGAAACATCCACCAAACCATGACGCGCGGCAATCAAAAGCGCGGTTTGTCCTTGTTTATTTTGCAGATCAGGATCTGCCCCTTCATCCAGCAAAAGCTGGATCACTTCCCCATGGCCCACAAGCGCTGCCCACATCAAAGCAGTCCAACATTTAGATTTTTGAAAATTAACATTTGGTTTTTGCTGCAAAAATTTTCTCAAATCCCCTATTTTTTCACGGCTTAAAATATCTATGGGGATATGAATATCTTTATATTCTTGAGGAAATTTTTCTTGAAAAGAGATTTTTGGGGGAGCAGATTTAGAAACAGGTTTTTTGTATGTTGCAAAATTGGCCTGCGTCCATTGTCTGCCCGCATGCATCAAAGACCTTCCTGGAAAATTCTCCCACAAAGGACCGCAATCTAATCTTTCCAATGAACCAAGACACAGACACACATATAAAAACACACCCACTGCTCTTTGAATAACCAAAATCCATCTCCTTTTTTAAAACTGATCAAGCCTTGATTTTACCAATTGGAAAATATGTGTCAACGCAAAAAAAGATTCTGGCCCTAATTCTGCCGCTTAACGTTCCTATGTATGTTGACCAATAGTTTTAGCAAGCTTTGTGGGGATAGATAAGTTTTGATTGACTTTTTTGAAAATCCGTAATAAAGATTAAAAATATTTCAACATAAAAATGGAGTCATTATGAATAAACTTATCCTTTCTTTTTTAATTCTTTTCTTCACAGGTTATGTGTACGCACAAAATACGGCTCCGTACTCAATCATTGCTGCAGTAGATCGTGGGAGTGTAGAAGAAATCGCGGAATTGATCAAAAAAGGAGAGGATGTTAACCAGAGCACCCCCGACGGTATGACCCCTCTTTTGATCGCCTCACTCCAAGGACGTGTCGAAATTGTAAGATTTTTGCTCGACAAAGGAGCATTGATCAATCAAACGGGAATGAATGGCTCCACTCCTCTTTTCATCGCTGTCTATAATAAACATTTGGATGTTGTAAAAGTGTTGATTGAAAAAGGCGCGGATATCATGGCGGGCGGAGGAACTGCTGTTTATATGGCTGTAGAAAATAGGGATTTAGAGATCGTCAACTTTTTACTTGAAAAAGTTCGTCACCTTGATCAGATCATGGTGCCCGATGGAACAACGCCTCTTTTGCTCGCGGCGCAAAAAGGGTATTTGGAGATTGTGAAAGTTTTGCTCGAAAAAGGCTTGGATATTCATCAAAGTGCTCCAAAGGGGGAAACACCTCTTTTTGTGGCCGCACAAAATGGACATTTAGAGGTAGTCCAGTTTTTGATCGAAAAAGGGGCACGTGTCAATCAAGCCGCAAGGGATGGAGCTGCCCCTCTTTTTATAGCCGCACAAAATAAACATGTAGAGGTGGTAGGGCTTTTGCTCGAAAAAGGCGCAAATATCAATCACCCCATGATGAATGGGATTACCGCTGTCTCGATTGCCGCAGAAATGGGAAATTTAGAGGTTATGAATCTTTTGATCAAAAAAGGAGCAAATGTAAATCAGGCAACAAAAGATCAAGCAACTTCTCTTTTGAT
Organism: uncultured Alphaproteobacteria bacterium; assembly: GCA_903930075.1. GTDB lineage: Bacteria > Pseudomonadota > Alphaproteobacteria > CAIYWZ01 > CAIYWZ01 > CAIYWZ01. The sequence continues at coordinate 9,738 of CAIYWZ010000014.1, forward strand.
TGCCGCACAACAAGGACATTTAGAGGTTGTGAAGATACTCATTGAAAAAGGAGCAGACATCAATCAGGCATCAAAAGATCAATCAACTCCTCTTTTTATGGCTGCACAACAAGGACATTTAGAGGTTGTGAAGATACTCATTGAAAAAGGAGCCGACATCAATCAAGCAAGGACAGATGGAGCAACTCCTCTTCATATGGCCGCACAAGGTGGACATTTAGAAATTGTAAAACTTCTCAGAAAAGCAGGGGCTAAAAATGAATAAAGTTCCCAAATAAATTCCAAGTTTGATTTGACTTTTTTAAGATGACTTGATACAGATTTAAAATATTTCAATATAAAAAATGGAGTTTCGCGTCATGACAAAAAATACCGATTCATCTACTCTAATGACCGCAATAAAATCTGGGAATTTAGAAGACGTGACATCTTTGATACAAAACGGTGTGGATGTGCATCTGGCATTTCCCCATGGAGTGACCCCTCTTTTTGCCTCAGCGCAAAATGGGAATTTAGAAATTTTGAATTTTTTGATCGGAAAAGGTACACATATCAACCAGGGCACGCTCGATGGACAAACCCCTCTTTTTATCGCGGTGCAACAAGGGAATATTGGGATTGTGATGGCCTTACTTGAAAAAGGCGCAGCTGTAGATCAGGCGATGTTGGGTGGAATAACACCCCTGATCGTTGCCCTGAATAAGGGATATATTTCTATAGCAAGGCTTTTGATTGAAAATGGAGCAGATGTGAATCACGTTATGGATCTTGGATATTCTCCTCTTTTATTTGCCTGCCTCCATGGAGATTTAGAAGCTGTAAAGCTTTTGCTTGAAACTCCAGGGATTGACATCAATAAGGTTGATCACGATGGAAGGACTTCTCTTTCAATTGCAAAAACACAAGGGCACATAGAAATTGTAAAACTTCTAGAAACCCCTGCGCACAAGGCCCCGTACGTTGGTTAATCGTTCTTTTTTGCATCCTTATTCCATAAAGCCTCAATATAATCTTGGAAGTGTGTTTTGAATGATGGAGATAACTTTAAGAATACGTCCTTTTCTGCTGGGGTGAAGGCATAAATCATACCAAATTTATTCAGTTCATTTGCGGCTTCTTGTCGCACAGGAAGGCTGACGGTTTCATCCAGGGCAAGATTTTTAAAATCCCTGACGTTTCTTAGGGTATATTCATCGGTTTCAAACCACCAGTGATAGGCGGCGGTTAAGCAGTCTGTTAGCGGATTTTCATCTTCATATAGGTGCACAATTTTTTGTTTTGCCTGGAGTAGGCGAAGTTTTCCATATAAATCCACCGAAATATCTTGATCAAAAGCCTTATAAAAATTGAATATGACGGTTTCATCTTCATTCATCTTATGGATGACAGCTTGAGCTAATTTTTTCACTGTGGCCTGATCTTGAGTTTCGTTTAAAGCAGATTGTTGTAAGGCCCGTAATATTTCCAATATTTCACCTTGAAATTCATCTGCATAGACACGGATATCGTATCTTAATTTTTTTATGGCGTCCAGCCTGAGATTTACATCTAAATTTGTGTCTAGAATAATGGATTTGAGGGTTCCTATGACCTTATATCGCCGGTTGGTTTTGGGTTTTTCCTGCCATAGCTGTTCGATGGCTTTTAATTGAATCTGCGGATCGTTTGCCTCATGGCTGATCTTTTCTATAATATTCAGGGCTGTTTCTTCTTGAATGGATTTTAATACGATCGCGTATTGAAATCTTTGATCGATGTCTAAACGCTCATCTGTGAGCCTTTGGATGACTTTGGGTATATATTTATGTGCAAAATAGTCTAAATATTTCAGGGCCGTTTGTTTGTGCTCCACAGTCGTATTTGCGTCAAAAACAATGGGTGTGAGGACAGGGGCGATTGCATCTTTTGACAGGCCCATATCTTTTAATGCAGACTTCCTCACCTCTTTTTTGATCTTTTCCAATGCGATGAATTTGGCTTGCACATCTGTATGTGAACCCAGAATCACAGTTGAGAGTTCTTTTCCGGCGATTATCTTGATGAAATGTGAATACGTGGAAGCGGAATCATCATCTTGACAGAAGCAATCGCAAAAAAGGTCTAGGGCTTCTTTTCTCTCCTCTATGCCCACTGACGGATCCAAAAAAATGGATTTAAACAGGGGAGCCGCATCTATGGCACGTAGACCGCAGTTTTGGGCGCCTTCGGCGGCTTTGAATCTGACCTGGGGTTGCGTTTTTTGATCCAAAGCCGTTTTCTTAAAAATGTCAGATGCTTTTTTTAAAAAATCTTTATCAAAAAATTTTTGGAATGCCTCTGATTGTGCGTCAAGTTGTTCATCTAAAAAGAACATCACAAAACGGAAAAGTTTGACGGCAGGATGAAGGCCGATCTCCAAAGTTAATAAAATTTTTTCATCTTTTTGGGTTTGGTTGATTTTTGAAATATTTTCATGGAGATTTGACTGGATCAGTTCCTGGTCTTTCTTTGCAAAAAAACGGATCATCCCGTCTTCAAGAGATTGGAGGGGTGTGACTTTCTCACCTTTTGCGATGGTTTTTGTTTCTTGATCGGGGAAAATAAAATCCTCTATATCGCTGGCTTTAGCAGCTTTGGAAGAGACAATCAGGGAGGCGAGCATCAGGAATTTCAGATTTAATTTTTTTGTCATTTTTTTACTCCTTTAATTTTATTTAAACAAATTATAAACGTCGGTTACAAGCGCCGTCAAGGGATCTTTGGCATATAAAAGTTTCTTTCCTTGAGTTTTGACCATGGATTCAAATGGTTTTTCCATATCTCCAAGAGGATTTTTGTCAATTGATTGACACACCTTTTCTTTTATTTTTCCAACCTGACCCACATCAAGCTCATAACCATAGTAATAATTATTATTTAATCTATTGGTTAATATTTTGAGTAGCTTTTTTAATATATTTTGATTCTCTCCATCTACATTAAAAGTGTTTTGAAAAAACAGCGTGGTTTCAAAAACATATTTTGCTGGAATATTATTAGACAGCTCCGTTGTAATACGATTGATGAGTTCTTCTGCGGCTTTTTCCTTAATCTCTAATTCTTTTGATGTGGAAATCATTTTTTTAAGGCTTTGAATAATTTGCATATTATAAGCGGCGTGGTCATCGTGGGGTATATTTTTTAAATATTCTATTATATTCAGATCAAAATCCTTCATTTGATGGATCATAAATTCTATCAATGCGCATGAATTGTCAGGATCATGAATACTTAAAAGGGATGCTGCTGCAATTCTGATCTTGGTATCTGTCAAGCTATGAGAAGCATTTTTCTTTAAAAAACCCATTGTCTGCGGTGTGACTCCATTTTTCAAATATCTCATTGCTTTTGTTCTGTTTTGAAAATTTTCATGTGCATCGCAAATAATGATCTCCAATATTTCTTGCATTTCATGTTCTGGAATAACGCGCGGCAAGTTTTCAAATCTGTCTAATAAAAAAAGTTTAAGTTCTCCATTGACTTGGGGGCTTAGAAAAAGAGTCTTGAGTGGCTCCATGACAGAATCATCCTCTGCTGTTTGACGATGACCTAAATAGAGGGTGGTTTTGAGTTTAATTTCTTCGTCTATAGAATTTTTCCCGGATAAAAAAATCGTTATCAAGGCATCAATTTTTTTCTTATCTTCTGGAGAAACGATTTTCAAGCACTCCCCCAAACCCTCTAGGGCTTTTAATTTTGTCGTGTGATCGATATTTTGCGCCAAAGCCATTTCCCCAAAAATCTCCATTATTTTCTTGGAAGACCCCCGGTGAAGTTTGGAAAAAATGTGTTGATCCACTCTTTTGTCGAAAAATAGTTTGATGCAAAAAAAATGTTTGGCGGGTGGAAATAACATCCGATCATGTAGAAAAAGAAGATCTTTCTGGATATCTTTTTCTATTTCACCCGCCTCCTGCAAAATCATTTCATGATCTTCCTGTGGAAAGAAATCGATGAGTGAAGAGCCCGCCACTTGGCCTGTGGAGACAATGAATGAGATAAGGAGAAAGAGTTTGAAATTAAATTTTTTCCTCATGTTTTCATTCTCCTTGATGGGTCATCTATTGTTTGCAAAAAGATCTAATATCTTTTGGCGGAAGTTTGTCTAATTGCTCCAGATACCCAGGGTTTTACAGGAATATTTACGTTAAGAAGGCTAGCCTCTGCTTTTGGGGCAACTGGAAAGAAAACATTTTCCGATGGAACAACAGGATGGGTCGATGCCATAAAAGATGATAGAATAAAGGGTTTAAGACCTAATTTTTCTAACCACTGACCACAACTACTCCCTCCCGTGAGCGTCATCCTTGAAATCGTGAGATTTCGGGGATCTCCCTTTCTCTCCTGGCGCAAGAGGGAAGGTGTTGCAGCACAAGGGAGATCCCCGAAATCTAGCGATTTCAAGGATGACAACCTAGGGGAGATGTGGTTTTGGTGAGCAGTTGCTAACTTTTTTATCATGTTTAATCTTTCTTTTCATTATGCTCTGGCTATTTTTCATGAGGCGTGTATGGAAAAACCTCGAAGCCCAGGAGAATATTTAGTAACTCCCCAGGTATGTAATCATTAAGCCGTTGCTTTTTGGATTGCTTGGAATATTGGATTGCCTTGTTTTCGGTTGGTGGAAATGAAGCCGCGGATTGTGCAAAAGTCTTGTGCGTCGTTGA
>CAIYWZ010000015.1 GCA_903930075.1 uncultured Alphaproteobacteria bacterium
ATGAGGCTGCGTATCAGGCGCATCAGTTGGAACACGAGCAACTCCATCAAGCAGCACAACGCGTACATTTACAAACACGCCAAATTGAACAACAACGCGAAGCGGAGCGAGAAGTAAATCGGGGAATTGAGCGTTAATGACTTGTAACACTATAGAACAAGAAGTGCGACATGTTTTAAGATTTGGAGAGCAATGAAACAGAAAGCTGACTTAAAAAACTGAAACTCCACGGGGCGAGCCACGTGGGATCAGTTGTTACAAGCTACGCTTGCCTTATGTTTTGTACAACGTGAATTACTCGCACAAAACATAAGGGGCGCTACATCCACAAGGCAAGCCATGTGGTTTTATGCGCTATATAAATTTTCAAACCTAAAATTTTAGGTAGCTGGCCCGGAAGCAATTCTGGGTTAGCTACTTTACAAAAAGAGAAAAAACGTTGGAAAAAAACATTATATTGCATAAAATATCACAATTAAACTCTTATGTATCAAAAAAATATCGTATACTGCATATGAGGAGCTCATAATGAACAATTCTTATCAAAAATCAGGATCAGAGATTGTTGTATCGACAACAAAATCATCTCTTAATATATCGCGTGCGGTTAGTAAAGGACAGCTGAAGAAACTCTCAAGCCAACTCTATACACATAACTTTGTTGATACATCAGAAGAAATTGTGCGACGAAATGTGTGGGAAATCGTTGCGGGATTTGTACCAAGCGCACTTATCAGCGATCGAACGGCATTTTTGTTGAAGCCAACACGCGATGGATCAATTTATATTATTTCGAATCGCACACGCGATATTGAACTTCCTGGGGTTGTCATAAAATCACGTAAGGGTGTCCCACCAATAGAAGGTGATGCTCCTTTTCTAGGAGGCTTATATTTGACGTCAACGCCTCGTTCCTTTATTGAAAACATGGTTGCCTCACGTTCACGTGATGGAGCTGAACCGCGCACGTTAAATCGACTTGAAATTGAAGAGCGACTTGAACTGATTTTGCAGCGTAGCGGAGAGGATGCGCTATGCCAATTGCGTAATCAAGCCCGCACACTCTCTATTCCTCTTGGCATGCAACGGGAATATGACATGTTTGATAAAATTATTGGGACGATGCTCGGAACAAAGCAAGCTAAGCTTGTTTCATCGCTGTCAAAAGCACGATCACAGGGAGTGCCATATGATCGAGATCGATTGAAACGACTTGAAGATTTGCATCGTGCTTTAAAAAATACAGCGCCCGTGTCACGTCTCTGCTTAAAACCTCTTGGCAACCTACCCTTCTTTGAAGCGTACTTTTCGAATTTTATTGAAGGGACTGAGTTTGATGTGGAAGAAGCCAAAGCTATTGTATTGGATGGTATTATCCCTCACAACAGACCTGAAGATGCACATGATATTTTAGGAACCTTTCGTTTAACTTCAGATGCGACGTTTATGCGCACCCTTGCCAAGTCAGGAGGTGAATTTCTGGAGGCCTTGAAAGAATGTCATGCTTATATTATGGATGCACGACCAGACAAAGAGCCCGGTAAATTCAAAAGCATTGCTAATCGTGCAGGAAGTACATTGTTTGTGATGCCAGAGCTTGTGAATGGTACGTTGATGAAAGGATTTGAGTTATATCAGAGTTTAGATGCACCTTTGCATCGTGCGGCGTATATGATGTTTTTGATTGCAGAAGTACATCCTTTCTTGGATGGAAATGGACGAACAGCACGTTTGATGATGAACAAGGAGTTATCTGCCGCAGATGAATGGCGCATAATCATTCCGACCGTTTTTAGGGACAATTATTTACAAGCCTTAAAAGTACTTAGCCAAAATGATAAACCAGAGCCATTGATACGTGCCTTGGATTTTGCACAACGTTATACAGCATCGATCCCATGGGAATCATTTGAGAAAGCTCAAGATAAACTGCAACAATCAAATGCATTTTTAAAATCGCATGAAGCCGAGTCTTATGGACAGCGCTTGCAGATCTTAAGTGAATAAAAATTAAAAAGAAAAATAAAATCGCGTGATCAACTTATGATTTCTCCCAATCTAGCCCTTCAGGTGTTAGATTAATCGGATACTTTTATATTATCTTAATTATAATTATTTACAATTAGTCCGTTGTAAAATATTTTATGACCCTTCGCTTTCAAAAAACGATTATTGTTCGTAATAAAAAAGCGCCAGATACCTTTCATCACTCTACTTTTTTTATATCAAAACCACACATTTAATTATTTTGCAAACGTTCCATCTCAGTGCCTGATATCGCTGCATAATTGGGTAAAAACCCGTCGTAAAAACTGAGATTTACTATTCATGAAGAAAAAAGAGTATTGGAATCTATTTTTTGCTCAGGGATGTCAAAACAATCGAAAACTGCCTAAAACCATATTCTGAAACACAATAATTATGTAGTTTTTTATAAATTAGTTTATATACCTATTTTTTTCATCAATTATAATCGATAGGATAAGCAGTTCTAAATCCCCAAATTCCATTTTTTCTAGTGGCAACAACTTGTATTGAATTGGTTAACCCTCCCACAAGGTGTGCTGCATCAGGAATTGCATTCCAACCAATGCCACCAATTTGTTGAAAATGGAGGGAAAGATCTCCAGAAAGCAATAGATCACATTTTATAACAATTTGATTTGCTGCTTTTTTTTGTACAATTGTATGAACAGGAAGAGGATCTTGAATGGCATGAAAAATAGCTCTGTGAATGTAATAACAAACAACTTTCATATCCGAAGTATTAAAATAAGATTGAGGAGAAGGTCGGCCTGGCGCTAAAAGTGGTGCTACAATATCTAAGCTTGGTATATCTACGGTAGCAACATGAATATCATTAACATGTAATATTAAGTCTTCTTTTTGTTCCGCATCAGCAATAATAAGCCTAGCTTGTCTATCATTAAGTGTATCCACATCAGGCAGATTTCCCGCTGAAAAAACAATAGAATTAAGAATGATAAAAAACAAATAAATTCTAATTATAATCATACTTAATTTACACTCCACACTAAACTATTACGCATCTTCTTCAGTCAATTGATTTACACACGCCAACTGCCTTCTATAAAATTCTTTTGCTTGCAACCCAATCTGAGGATCAGTAGTCATATAATCAATATTCTCATAAAACTCTCTTTTGCTAGCCAATGTCTTATCTAGCTCCTTTTTTGCATCAATACCACCAAGTTCTCTTAGGATGTATTTTCCAAAATACCAGACTTTCCAATTTTCAATTAACATTTCATCTTGCAATGCAGGTACTGCCCCCGTAAAACGATTGATTGAAAAGAAATCATGGGCTGGAATTTCATTTATTTTTTCATCGATAAATTCACGAATTTGTCTCTTTGTTTCTGTTTCTATATCTGAAAGAACCAGATGGGGGACAGGCAATGCAAGGTCGTCTCTTTTTATTCCTTTACCCATCGAAAAACCAACTATCTCTCCTAGAATTTCCGATGTGGAAGCGAAGCAAGAAAGGTTAGAAGTTAATAACAGCGATAGAAGAATGATAATTCGTTTAATAAAGAAAGTCATTGTGCTTAATCCTATTTTTAATAACTAAAATATTTAGTACCTTATTTTGAGAGAGTTTCAAGTAGAAAATATAATATTTTTCTTATGTAATTATTAAAAAAATTTAGAATTCCAATTTAAATCCCAATATCTTATCGAATGTATTTTTATTTGTAACAGAACATTGGAAGAAACAAAACTTGTATCTCTCCTCGAAAATTAACATGTCCCCAATTAGTAGGCGGGCCCCTAGCAATAATATTCTTTTTTGTTCACTTAATTTTTTTCATATCAAAATCATAAATCTGATCGTTTGACAGTCCATCTGCATCATCATCATCTCCACCATGCGCAGGTTCAAACACCTCCTTTGCGGGGGCACATTCATCATAAGAATCGTTATACATATCAGCTTTGGCATCGTGTCCGATTTTCTCTTTTTCCTCAGATGACATTTCACTGGGGTCAGTATCTTTACTTTTTTCAAATGGAGCATCTGTATTTTTTTCATCTGACGCACGATTGTTTTTAATCCTAGCACTCTTGTTTTGTGTGTGTTCTTTACCAATCACCCTTATTTTCACTGGCTGAACGGTTGACTCCGCGTCATCATCAACACGTGTTTCGGTCTCACTTTTTTCTAAAACGATCAGTGCTGTTTTTTCTTTTTCAATAAAATCAGAGGCAATGACGGGTAAATTTAGATAGTCAAACGTATACTCAAACACTACGTTGACGTTTGCAATCTTAGCGTAACAAGAAAGAGGTTTGAGTTGCATAATATCAGAAGGCCTAACAAGCGGTTGAAAACGTTTTTGATGTGAAAAACTGACCCCATCTCGGATTTCATTCGCGCCGAAGGAAACATTTTCAGAGCTCTCAATGACTTCTTGTTCGCCCAACACATCTGAAAGTTTACGGGCGTTCGTCGGATCAACCGTTTCAAATATAAGTTTCGAAACCGTCAGGTCAGATATGACTTTGGCCATGGTTGGGTTGTATATTTCTTCAATTTGGCTAAGATTTTGAAAGCCAATCACAAAACA
>CAIYWZ010000016.1 GCA_903930075.1 uncultured Alphaproteobacteria bacterium
AAAATACTCGCATTCTTTCACGTGACCTGGCCAAAAATATCATGGAGTATGACGGGAATACTTAATGATAATTTTCAAAAAATTCATGTTATTAAACAAATTTAAGGATTTTTTAATCGGCGTTCTCATTTATTTTGGGTATAGTTCTCTTGGATGAAATAAATTTACTTGTGCGCAGTGTTTGCGCAAATCAAAACTTTAAATTTAGATTCGAAAGGGTAATTGATTATGAATGTTAAAACACTGATAGCCTGGATGTTTATAGCTCTACTTGCAACCAAAACCTATGGTTCAGATCATTTTGACTTAAGCTCGAATTCTTTCACTTTTACTGGTAAAGCGACCACATATTATGTCTACAAAGAAAACGATCAAAGCCCCCGTGCGTTTATCCTCAAAAACGGGGTATTAACGGCTTGTGATCCGTCCCAGCTTGGGCAAAGTGCACAAACACACCGCTGTCAGCGCTATTGTTTAAGGCTTTTGAAGGGGTTGGACTTTTTCTGCTCTCTCCTTGATTGATTTCAAGGTTGGTCAATAGGCTCCTGCAAAACCCCTATGGCCCTATTTTTAACCCCCGGTATCCACGGATTTTTGGATCGTGATGATCACATCGGAGTGGCGTTTTATAAGAAGCATATGAAGGCGGAATCTATCGTTTTGGAGGGAGATTTTTCCTCTCCCACAAACGCTCAAATCAGGAGAGTAAATACGGGGTGCCCTTTAAAAACGAGGGCACCCGGATAAGTTTGAATAGGTTATTTTCTTCTCTTTTTCGAAGGACTTTCAATTTTTATTTTTTTTGCTGAAGATACAGTTGATTTTTCTGATTCTGATGAGGTTTCCCCATTTTCATCAAAATCAAGTTCAAATGGAATCTCATCTGAAAGGATTTTTTCAAAATCGCTGACATGAGCGCTGACACGGCCATTGTTTTGCTCTGGACTATTAAGAAAATCTTCAAGGATGCTTGCAATATCTCTGACATAGTCATTGTTTTGCTCTGGACTTTTAAAAACTTCTGCGAGCGTATCTCCACCTGGAGGCGGTACTCTGTCAGATTGATTCATGGTGTCCCGTGGGATATCTGTTTCAACCAATTTTTCTTTGATTAATGCCGTCATCGGCGTGCACGGTTCGCTGGCAAATGTTGACTTTGAGGTCAAGAGTCCTGAAATTAAAAATGCGATGAATGTTAGATAAATTTTCATGAGTTTGATTCCTTAATTTTTCTGTTTATATTTGGTTGATTTACGAGCGGCTTTAAGAGCCTTCGTTTTCCCCGCAGGAACTGGATTTGAGTTCTCTGCTGAAATTTTGTAATATGTTTTGCCGTTTTCTTTTGTATAAAGCGCGCCAGAGGCAAAAAGCTCTGTGTGTTTAAACGCCCCTGGTATGGGGCAGCCCTGGTCTCTTAAAGACAGAACAAAATGATCGAAAATACCAAATTTTTTCTCTCCCGTTTGCTTGTTCACCATGGGGCTTTCATCTACAATTTTTCCTCCCACGTTTCCTGCCACGATGTTAATGGGGCTGTGTTTGGCTGGGCTAAATGGAATGCGCGTAGATTTGCATGGGCTTGTGTTGTACAAAAGATCAGGTTGATCTAAGATTTCTTTGCGACCAAAATTTTGAGGTGGAGCCATGTCATAGACATGTTTACCGGTCCATGCAACGGCTTCAAAAAAACTAATTTTCTTTCCAATGGCGGCACATGTGATGCGATTGTAAAAATTTCCCTCTGTGATTCCGTCAAAAGAAGCATAGTGCTCTATGGCCGTTGGTTCTTCGCCTGTGAGGAAATCGTCGCCTGTGGCCATAAGAATTTGGTTGGCCACGAGAGTTTGAATGGCCACAAGGGCGCAGCAAAATATGTGTTTATGCATTTAAATGTTCCTTTCCATGTTGTTCCTTTTGCAAGACAAATCAAAAAAAACTTCACCCAGCGCTTGAAATCATGCCTATAAAAAAACATGAAAGCTCACTCTCTGTATTGAAATTTTAAAAGAAATATGTGGAACGTAAAAAAATGCACGGGTTTAAATGTGATGCAAAATTTGCAACACACATCAAAACACACACAAAATCACTTAAGTGCGCCACAGATTCCCTTATTTTTTTGTTATTGTTTTGTCTTCTTGAAAATGTATATAGCAAGGACTTTAAAAATATGCAAGGAAAAAATTATTTTATTTATTCTCAACTCGTAACTCCCCAGGTGCCAATATCTCTGCCAATACCTCTTTGGTTTTAATTTTAAGTTTTCACACAAGCTATTCCAC
>CAIYWZ010000017.1 GCA_903930075.1 uncultured Alphaproteobacteria bacterium
CAGCGTATTAATATTGTCGGTTATGTCTCACAGCAGACAGCCCTTTTTCCACATATGACCGTTCTTCAAAATTGCATGCATCCTATGATTGCCATGCTTAAATTAGATGAAAAAACAGCAAAAATTAAAGTAAAAAAAAGTTTTAACATCATATTTATCCTTCTTATCAAGATTTAACAGAAGTTGTTTTTAAATTAAAAATAGAAAAAAATATTTTTTTTACCTTGTTTTTGATTGTTATTTTCTCTCGTTTGCGTTTATGATGCGCTCAATTATCAATTGCTTGAAGGTGCCCCATTTGACATATCAGACTTTAAAATCCATTTTATTTATTCTCTTGAGTTCGATTCCTGGGGGTATTTTTTATTTTCTGGGGGGATCGACGCTTGTGTTTTGGCTCAATGATTTGAAGTTTGATAAAGCGACGATTGGGCTTTTTAGTTTTGCTGGGATTTTTCATGGGGTGAAGTTTCTTTGGGGGCCTGTTTTGGAAAGGGTTCAAAATGATAAACTTGTTTTGATCGTGTCGTTGAGTGGATGTATGGCCTGTTTATTTTTGCTCACGCTGATTGATCCTGTCTCAAATACGCCCCTGTTTTTTTGCGTTTTGATGATTCTTTCGATTTTTTCTGCCTCTTATAAAATGATGCTTCATGCCTGCCAAATGGCACTTGTTCAGGCTCAAAACTGGGGGTTAACCGAGGCTGCATGCACCACAGGGTTTCGTATTGGCATGATTGCTTCAGGGGCCGGAGCCTTGTATCTTTCGGCATTCATGCCCTGGGTGAGTGTTTACCGGCTGATGATTTTGCTGTGCATTCCCTCGCTGATTTGGATCATGTTTTCTTCCCCCCAAAGGGATATCAGGCGCACAGATCAAAAATATCTTTGGCGGGATGCGTTTGTTGATTTTTTCCATAAAAAAGATTGGATGATTGTGCTTGGCTTTATGCTGCTTTACCGGTTGCAAGACGATTTTTTAGGGAAAATGCCCAATTTGTTCTTCATTGACATGGGGTTTTCCAAACAAGAAATCTCCATTGCCTATAAATTGGGGGGCTTGCTGGCTGTAACGATCGGCGGGTTTTTAGGGGGGTATTTGTGTTTTCGGTTTAAATATCGGCCTCTTTTTTTCTGGGGTCTTTTGCTCCACGGTGTATCGGGGGGGGCGTTTTTAATTCTAAACGTGGAGTCCCCTAATGTTTGGGCGCTGTACCTGGTGGTGACTCTTCAAGAATTTACAAAAGGTCTGATTCTAGCGCCATTTTTCTCCTACCAACTGGCCTCTTGCACAAAAAAGTTTTGTATCACGCAGATTGCTCTTTTAACCTCCATCGTGACTTTCCCGCGTATTTTGCTTGGGGGTATTTCTGGGGTGATGGCCACCAACCTAGGCTGGAGCTATTTTTTCATCTTTTCAAGCCTCCTTTGTGTTCCTGTGCTTTTCTTTGTGAGATACATCCCGGAATATCATAAAAAAAATGATTGATGATTAACTGTTCTTTAATCATTTTTCAATGTCCTTAAATGAGTATAAGATTTTAGGGAGTTAACAATGAGAAAAGTATTCACGCAGTTTGTTTTTTTGATCTTGGTGTTGTGTCAAGTTGAAGGTTCTCATGCTAATAAACCTGGGTCTCCTGCTCATCCTGATTCTAAAGGGTCTGGAAAACACTCTTCTGCTCATACAACATCAGTGACTTTTGCAGAAATTAAAGGATGGATACAAACTGTGATAAAGGGAATAAATAACGATCCTACCTATAGTTCTGCTAAAGCAGAATTAAACTCTGGAAAAGTTCCTAATGTTAAGAATGCTTTATTACTTGCTTTAGCGTTGGATACATTGTTTGGTGAGGTGGATGCGAGAACGACGGACAATGATGTTTTTAAAAAAAAGGTACGCTGTAAAAATGTTATACCAAATATGGAACATTTCCAGAAAGGATTTACAACTGAATTGCTGAAGGTGATTGGAACATTCATAATGGGGGAAAATTTATTAAGCCAAAGAAGCTATTTTGAAAATTTTGTATTTAAATGCAATATTCATCATTTCATCGTAAGAGGAATTGGAAATAAGTCTTTTAAGATGAACACAGACGTTTATAACACAGTAAAAAATGGGATAACTGGGATAAAAGATTATAATTCTTTTTCAACATATTATGCTCAACTTGCACCACAAATGAATGCTGCTTATCAGGGTATGATGAAGAAAGCTAGCGTACTAAAGGGCCTATTTTGGTTTAAGGACCACAAAACCATACAAGAGCTTGTAAAAGATGTATCTACTATTTTTCTACTCGCGTATATTGCAAGAAAAAAACCGGACAATGTTGATATTGCTATGATTGAAAAGTGCATCGCACACTATAATCCTAAAAAAATCCCCGCTGAATGCAATGCTTTTCTACCCGCAAAAAGTAAGTGATTTCTGGAATATTTTCATGCCCGAGCATAAACTTATAAGAAACTTAAAAAAATAAAATAAAAAGCTTGCATTGTGTCTCTACTTTTTGTATAAATTCATTCAGTTGTTCCCTGATAGCTCAGTTGGTAGAGCAAGTGACTGTTAATCACTGGGTCGCTGGTTCGAGTCCGGCTCAGGGAGCCAACTTTTCTAAGTTTATCCCATTAAAGAAGAAAAAATGTTGTTAACAAAAAAAGAATCTCAGATGATTGCCTATGTCCTGTTTTTTGGGAGCGCGATTCTTTTTGCAACAATTGATATCTATGTCCCCTCCCTGCCGGATATGCAAGTGTTTTTTAAAACGTCTCAAGACATGATGCAATGGACGCTGACACTTAATCTTTTGGGTGTGGCGATGACAGGGCTTTTTTTTGGCCCCTTGGGGGATCATTTTGGTCGTAAAAAATTAATCCAAATCAATTTAGTCGTCTATCTGATGGGGACGCTTATGTGTATTTATTCCCTGGATATCCGGATTTTCATGGTGGGAAGATTGATGCAGGCGTGTGGCTCAAGTGCCCAGGCCGTTGTGGGGATGGCCATCATTGCGGATTTATTTCGCGGTGTGGAAAGGGCGCGGGTTCTCTCGATTACAGGCATTATCTATCCCATTGCATTTTCGTGCGCGCCTATACTCGGGGCGGAACTGAGCATTCGCTATGGTTGGCAATCAAGCTTTGTCTTTCTTTTTACAGGTGCTGTTATTTACTTTTGTTTGTTTTGGGCCTATGTGCCTGAAACTTTATCAAAAGACAAAAGGCACGCTCTGTCTTTCATGAAGATTTTTCGCAATTATGGTTTATTTTTAAAAAATAAGCTTTTTATTTTATATTGCAGTATTCATGCACTTACGATCTCGGTTTTTATGCTTTATGTGGCGAATGCTTCCTTTATTTATAAGAATCAGATGGGGCTTGATATGAAAACCTATGTTTATTTCCAGGCGGTTCCTTCCGTATTTCAAATCCTTTTTACGATTGTGGCAAGGCATGTTCTAAAAAATCATGGAATGCGCACGTCTTTTCTTATTGGAGGATGGGGGTATGGTATATCGTTTATTTCAATGCTGATCATGCTGCTCTTTTTCTCGTCCAACCCTTATGTTATGTGCGCGGCAACCTGTATCCCTTATATTGCAAGCGCCTTTGTATTGGCAGTGGCGGTGACAAAGGCAACGGAGCTTTTCCCCCATATGGCGGGAACATCCTCGGCTGTGTTTTCCTTTTTACGCACAATTTTATGTGGGGTGTTGCTGGGTTGCGGAACTATTTTTTTGGATACGGATGTTCTCCAGGTCTATCCTTATATGATGGCGATTATTTTGGTCATTCTTGGGGTGATTGCTTATATTTTACACTTTAGTCTCAAAGCAGACACGCAGCACTCTTAATGCATATTCCCGTTTTACTCAAACCCATTTTAGAGATCTTAAAGGAAAAAAAAGACCTTACAATTATCGATGGAACCTTTGGACAAGGGGGGTATTCAAGGGAATTTCTGGAGATGGGACATAAAGTCATTGCCTTTGACCGGGATCCTGAGGCAGAAAAAGTTGCAGCTGAGTTCAAAGCCCATTATGGCGATCGATTTATTTTTCATAGGGCCGAATTTTCGAAAATAGACCAGTATATCACAGAGCCTGTAGATATCGTTGTGTTTGATTTGGGCGTTTCTTCCCCGCAGATTGATCAGCCAGAGCGGGGATTTTCCGTGAGGTTCGACGGACCTTTGGACATGCGCATGAGTCAAACGGGGATGAGCGCGCAAGAGGTGGTCAATACATACTCTGCGGAAAAATTAGCAGATATCATTTACACCTATGGCGAAGATAGAGATTCAAGGAGAATAGCAAGGCTCATCGTCAAGGCCAGAGAAATAAACCCCATCAAAACGACCTTGGAGCTGTCAAAAATCATTATAAAAGTGAATCCAAACCCTAAAAAAGCCTTTGATAGTGTAATAAGGGCTTTCCAAGCGATCCGAATTTATGTTAATAATGAGTTAGAGGAATTGGAAAAAGGGTTAAATGCCGCGGGAAAAGTTTTGAACTTTGAAGGATTGTTGATGGTGGTTTCGTTCCACTCTTTAGAAGATCGTATTGTCAAAGACTTTGTAAAAAAGGCTTCAGGACCTCTCTCACCCTCAAGATATGCCCCTATACCCCAAGGATCTCCTGCAAAATTCCAAAGCTTTGGTCGCAATATCATAACGCCTGATGAAAACGAACTTCACGAAAACCCAAGATCAAGGTCCGCAAAATTGCGTGTTGCGATCAGGACAGATGTACCTTGGGAGCAGGAGAAGAGCGGATGAAAAGATATTTTTTCGTTCTTTTTGGCGTGGTGATGTTCATGGGATTTGGCTTGTTTCAACTCAAATATCATGTTGTTCAGCTCGAGCAAAAACTCACATTGGTTGAGCGTAAAATTGCGCAAAAGAAAGAAGCAATCCATGTGTTAAAAGCGGAATGGAGTCATTTGAATGAGCCCCAGCGTCTTCAAAAATTGGTCGAGAAACATTTGGCTATGGGACCTTTGCATGCGTTTCAACTCATCTCTCTTTCAGATTTATCTGCAATTCCCCAAGATAAAAGTGCTCCCGTTCAAGGCAAAATCCCGGATGTTTTTTTCTCTAAATTAGAAGGGTTTTGATGAAGAAACACTCTCCTTTTTTTCAAAAATACTCTGTTTCCAAAATAGGTGAATCTATTTTCGTGCCTTTCGTGAAAATGGCATCGAGAAGGCTCATTTTTATTTCCTGTCTTTTTTCCTTTGCCTACAGCATTGTTATTTTTAGACTGTTCGATGTGATGGTTTTTTCCAAGATTGAAGAAGAAAAAACAGTGTCGCAAATTGATACTTCGGTTGCTCAAATCCGGGCCAATATTTATGATCGATCTGCGCAAATGCTGGCAACGAGTTTATCGACCTACTCTGTCTATGCCAATCCCAAACAAATGATTGACCCCAAAGAATCCGCTTTGAAAATTGCCCAAGTATTTTCAGATTTAAAGTACGAAGATTTATTTGAGAAATTGACTTGCGACAAAGGGTTTGTTTGGATCAAGCGGAATCTTGCACCTCAAGAACAAGATGCGGTCTTGAAACTTGGGATTCCTGGCATTTATTTCCAAAAAGAATCCAAGCGCATTTATCCCCAAGGCTCTCTAACAGCACATGTTGTTGGCCTTGTGAATATTGATGGCAAAGGCGTTGCGGGAGTTGAGCAAAAATTGGATGTGAATCTTTCTCAAGGGGTAGATCCAGTTGAGCTTGCCATGGATGTTCGTCTCCAACATATTCTTGTCCAAGAAGTTGAAAAAAGTGTTCGTGAATTTTCCGCAAAAGGCGGCGCTGGAATGGTTATGGACATTCATACAGGGGAAATTTTGGCCATTGGTTCTTTCCCTACATTTGATCCCAATCAGACATCGCAAATTGATCCCTCTGCCATGTTTAATAGAATCACAACCGGGGTCTATGAATATGGGTCTGTCATGAAAATTTTAACTGCCGCCATGGCATTAGAGTTGAACAAGGCAAATCTTTATAGCGTTTTTGATGCCACCCATCCGATCAAAGTTGGCCGGTTTCAAATTAAAGATTATAAAGGTCAAAACCGTCCTATGCCCGTTTGGGAAGTTTTTTTGCATTCTTCGAACATCGGTTTTGTAAAAATGGCCCAACTCGTTGGCGTGGACGCGCATAAATCATTCTTGAAAAAAATGGGCCTTTTGGATAAGCCTAAACTTGAGCTTCCTGAAATTGGATATCCCCTTATTCCAAAACCCTGGAAGGAAATCAATACCATGACCATTGCTTACGGTTATGGCCTTTCCGCGTCCCCAATTCAGATGGCCAGGGCCATGGGAGCCGTGATGAATGGTGGATATTTAATAGAGCCCACTCTTTTAAAATCGAAAGAAGGGGAAGAGATCAAAAAAACAAGGGTTATTTCAGAAAAGACCTCGAAACTGGTCAGAACCTTGATGCGCCTTGTGATCACCGATGGAACGGGGAAAAAAGCTGTGGCGCCAGGATATGAAGTTTTTGGAAAAACCGGGACCGCCAATCAACAATCTGGTGGAAAATATCATTCTAATCATGTGACAACAACATTTATTGGTGGGTTTCCCTTTTCCAATCCTAAATATCTGATTATGGTCACATTAGACGATCCAAGCCCCACAAAAGCAACATTTGGATATACAACAGCTGGATGGAATGCGGCGCCTCTAGCCGGGCGTATCATCAGAAGAATAGCCCCTGTTGTGGGGATTAAACCTGTGATTGACGAGGAAGATCGGGCCAAAGATCATATGAATTTGGTCCAGACAAAAGGAATTCTTTATGCACATTAATGAACTCTTTGTCCGCACTGATTTTAGTGGAGTTTTTCACTGTGTATCAGAGCCTAAGATTTTGGGAATGACGGATTACTCTGGTGATGTGAAAAAGGGCTACTTATTTGCGGCCCTTTCTTTGGGGGATCAGACGGGGCATTATATTGAAGAAGCCATATCCAAAGGTGCTTCATATATTTTACTTTCTGATGAAACGTGTGAGAAATACCCATCGATTTTAAAGGATAAAAACCTCATTGTTGATAAAAACCCACGTTTGTTTTTCTCAAAAAGTCTTGCGTGCTTTTATGAAAATGAAATCCCCAATATTGTGGCAGTCACGGGGACCAATGGAAAAAGTTCTACGGTTCATTTTTTCCGTCAACTCTCCAAACTCCTTGATCATAAATCAGCCTCCATTGGAACACTGGGCGTTGTGGCCGATGAAAAACTTGACCTTCCCGAAAGCAATTTAACAACCCCGTCTGCAATCACGATGCACAAGGTTTTAAAAGCCCTTTCTTCTGAAAATTACACCTATGTTGCCATCGAGGCTTCGAGTCATGGCCTGGATCAATATCGATTACACGGCGTGGAGCTCAAAAGTGCGGCTTTTACGAATTTCACACAGGATCATTTGGATTACCATGGATCTATGGAGAACTATTTTAAAGCCAAAATAAAGCTTTTTACGCAAGTTCTCACACCACCTCAAATTGCGGTTTTAAATGCGGATATCGTTGAATATGAAATTATTCGCGCAGTGTGTCAGGAGCGTGACTTAAATATATTGACCTATGGCCGGGCTCCCTTATCGGATTTGCGCATTCATCACTTTGAAAACCATAAAGCTCGGGTGGAAATCTTAGGGAAAATGTACGAGAGCGATTTTTTCCCCTTTGGAGAGTTTCAGCTTTATAATGCGATGGCTGCGTTAGGGCTTATGATGGGCTGTGGAGAGGGTGATATTGACCGTTTGGTTGCATGTCTGCCCCACATTGAAGGTGTTCCAGGGCGCATGGAATTTGCAGGGAA
Organism: uncultured Alphaproteobacteria bacterium; assembly: GCA_903930075.1. Lineage (GTDB taxonomy): Bacteria > Pseudomonadota > Alphaproteobacteria > CAIYWZ01 > CAIYWZ01 > CAIYWZ01. The sequence goes on from CAIYWZ010000017.1 coordinate 7,851, forward strand.
AACGGATAAGGGTGCACGTGTTTTGGTCGATTATGCCCATACTCCTGATGCATTAGAGAATATTCTCAAAGCAACGAAATCCCAAATTTCGGGAAAATTGTGGGTGGTATTTGGCTGTGGAGGAGATCGTGATCCTCTAAAACGTCCTATTATGGGAGCTGTTGCTTCAAAATGGGCCGATCAGGTCATTGTGACCGATGATAACCCCAGGTGGGAGAATCCAGAGATGATTCGTTCTGCGGTTTTAGAAGGAGCGAAAAATGCCCTTGAAATTGGGGATCGTTTATCGGCTATTTCTTATGCGATGGATCATATGGAAAAAGATGACGTTCTTGTTATTGCAGGAAAAGGGCATGAAACAGGACAAATTATCCAAGATCAGATCATTCCTTTCAATGATCGCAGTGTTGTTCAAAAAATATTAAAAAGGTGAAAAAATGGAATTTCTTTGGTCTTCTGCTGAAATAGAAAAAATCACAGGGGGAAAAAGCACAAAATATTTTGAAATTTCAAAAATTACGACAGATCACCGTGAAGTGGAGGAGGGGACTCTTTTTGTGGCTCTTCCTGGCTCCAAGTTAGATGGGCACGATTTTGTTCAAGGAGCCTTTAATCATCATGCAATTGGGGCAATGGTAGAGCGTCCTGTTGAAGCGGCAGGGGAATACATCTATGTTGAAGGTACGTCTGCGGCGCTGGATCAAATTGCCGTTGCCGCAAGAGAAAGATCCCAGGCAAAATTTATAGGAATTACAGGAAGTGTGGGAAAAACAAGCATTAAAGAAGCTTTGTTCTTTTTGCTCAAAAACCAAGCAAAGGCTTTAGCAAGTGTTGGGAGTTATAATAATCACGTGGGCGTTCCTTTAACTTTGGTTAATTTCCCCGAAGATCTTGAGTATGGGATTGTGGAGATGGGGATGAACCATGCGGGTGAGATTGCTCACCTTGGAAAGCTTGTACAGCCTGATATTTGTGTGATTACCTCTATTTCGCCAGCTCATTTAGGAAGTTTTCAATCTATTCAAGAGATTGCGGATGCAAAGGCGGAGATTTTCCAGAACTATGCCCCTGAGGGAGTTGCGGTTTTAAATAAAAGTAATGAATATTTTGATTATTTATGGCAAAAAGCCAAACAACAGGGGATCGATAGAATCTATAGTTTTGGACTTTCATCGGCCGATGCCTTTTTAATCAAGCGTGAAGGAAATCAGATTCGCGCATCCATCTTAGATGAAATTGTAGAGTATACGTTGGCTGTAGAGGGCGAGCATTGGACACTGAATTCTTTGTGTGTTTTATTGCTCTTGAAATTAACCGGCGCCGATGTGCAAAAAGGAGCGGAGGATTTTGGCTCATTTCACGCACTTAAGGGAAGGGGACAGACAACAACCATTTCTTTTAACAACGGCAGTTTTGTTCTCATTGATGATAGCTATAATGCCAATCCTGATTCCATGAAGGCAGGTATTGCGCTTTTAGGGCAAAAAAAGGGTCACAAAATAGCGGTTCTTGGCGACATGTTAGAACTTGGGGAAATGGGCCCTAAATATCATTTAGGTCTTGCCCAAGAGCTTCTGGACGCCCATGTGGACCGTGTTTATGCCTGCGGCCGTTTGATGGGGCTTTTGTTTGAAATGCTCCCGCCTGTGATGAAAGGGGTTTGGAGGGAAACTTCAGAAGAATTAATCCAGCCATTGCTTGATAGCATTGAAGATAATGATGTTGTTTTTGTCAAAGGATCAAAGGGGTCAAAAATGAATCTGATCATTTCAAGTCTTGAATCATTGGCGAGGTAATTTTTATGTTTCTAGAGATTTTTGGACATTTATCGCTTTTAAAATACATCACAGTGCGCAGTTTTATGGCTTTATATACCGCGTTTCTTATGGGGTTACTCTTGGGGCCTTATATGATTCGTTTCCTTGCCCAAAAGCAAAATGGGGGACAGCCGATTCGTCTTTATGGACCTGATACGCATTTAAGTAAAAAGGGTACGCCAACAATGGGGGGGATTTTGATTCTCATTTCTTGTATTGGGAGTACCTTGCTTTGGGGTGATTTACATAATGTCTTTGTGTGGCTTGTGCTCTTTGTTTTGGTTTCCTATGGTCTCATTGGAGGAATTGATGATTATTTAAAAGTTTCCCAAAGAAACAGCAAAGGTCTTCCTGGAAAGATAAAGTTTTTTTTGCAATGTCTTTTTGCCGTGATTGCAACATTTATTGCGATTCACTATACACCCACAGGTAGCGAAATCAATTTCCCCTTTTTTAAAACCTGGATCTTTGATTTAGGGATTTTTTATATTATTTTTGCTGTTTTTGTCGTTGTGGGGTCATCAAATGCGGTGAATCTGACAGATGGCCTGGATGGTCTTGCGATTGTTCCTGTGATGATTGCCTCGGTGTGTTTGGGGTTTGTTGCGTATTTGACAGGGCATATTTCGTTTGCAAAATATCTTTATATCCCCTCTATTCCAGGAACGGGGGAACTTGTGATTTTATGTGCTGCGTTAACAGGATCTGGGCTTAGCTTTTTATGGTATAACGCACCGCCTGCGCGTATTTTTATGGGAGATATCGGATCATTATCTATTGGCGGGGCCCTTGGGATGATCAGCGTTTTGACCAAACACGAGTTTGTTTTTGCAATCATCGGGGGGATTTTTGTCTTTGAAACCATTTCTGTTGTCATTCAGGTTACATATTTTAAGCTCACAAAAGGTAAGCGCATATTCCTGATGACGCCCATTCATCATCATTTTGAGAAAAAAGGATGGAGCGAGCCCACCGTTGTGATCAGGTTTTGGATTATTTCCGTGCTTTTTGCGATCTTAGGTCTTGCGACTTTAAAACTACGGTAAACGTGATATTTTTAATTCTTAAGATCATCTAAAATATCTGTTATAGACATTTCATCTTCTTCATCAGTTGCCCAATGATTTAAATTGCTTTTTAGAACTTTTTCTACTAAGTCGATTAAGCCAGGCGTTTGTTTAATCAGCTGTATAATGGCTGGAGATTGAAAATAAATCCAATCTAAATTGACTTTATCTTGGTTTCCAAGGAGTGTTTCTATAATATTTTGCGCTCTTGGGGTATTATCCAGCTCTATAAAAACTTCTGCTGCGAGCATTTGTTCATTTTGATCTAATTTGTGCTGAATCATAAGGGTTTCAAGATATAAATTTAGGGATGATTTAGATTCTTTAAGTTCTATGAGCTCTTTGATTGACGATAGCTTTATCCATATATTTTGAAAGTCTTGTTCGTCTTGCATGAGAAGTATATCAATAAAAATCTCTTGAGCACGTTTTTTGTGGCCAATATCTAGAAAAAGTTCTGCAATATCGAAAGAAGATGTAAGTGATTGGAAAGGTGATTTTTGACTAAAAATGAGTGTTTTTTCAAGAGCACTGATAATCAGATCTGATTCTATTTCATCATCAATAAGCGATCTAATCGCTGGTAAACGCACCCATAATCCTTCCTCTTCAAAAGATGATGGGCTGTTTAATATGCCTTCTAATATGCCTTTTGCTTTATCGAACTTGTTTTTCTGACTGTGTAAATGAGCTTGACGTAATAACCTTGGAAACTCAGCTACGCGATAATCCTCCCTTTGCATTGTAAGCTGCTGATTTAAATGAGAAGATCCGGCTAAAAAAAATGCGAAAAGGTGATTCAGTCCTATACCATGAGATTTGTGGGAATAAAATGCAAAAAAAGAAGCAAATATAATAACATTTCTATTCATCTAATGCCCTTCTAGAATAAATACTCAGTACGATTTGTAAATAGCTTTTCAGCTTTTTTAGTGGAATGGGCTGCAACAATCATAATCACGTAATCTCCTGGTATCATGGCAAGATTCTCTGTTGCAAAAATGATATCTCCGTTTCGAACCACGGCAAGGATTTGCATCACATTTCGAAGGTTAATTTTTTTCACAAAACATCCAGCGATGGGGCTTGCGTTTGTGACTTCTCCCTCAATGACCTCGGCAACACCATCTTTGAGTGAGTGAATAGATTTAATGCTTCCACGTCTGAGGTAATGTAAAATCGAGGAAATTGTAATCGATCTTGGATTAATAATGCCATCTACGCCCAAAGAGGACATTAAAGAGTTGTAATTTGTACTGTTAATCAAAGACAGAGTTCGTTTTGCACCAAGTTTTTTTGCCAAAAGTGATGAGAGAATATTCACTTTATCGTCATTTGTCACTGAAACAACAATTTCGGAACCTCCCACATTTGCTTCTTGGAGAATATCACTGTCGAGGGCATTTCCATAAATAACAACAGAATTTGAGAATTTTTCAGAGAGAAGCTGTGCCTGTTTTTTAGAGTTTTCAATTATTTTGGTTTTTAAATTGGGAAAATGAGGCTCTAAAAATTTGGATAAATTGCGCCCAATATTTCCTCCCCCAATGATCACGACTCTTTTAAAAGGCTCGCTATAATATCCAAACATTTGCATTGTTTTGGGGGCGTCGTCTTTCTTGCAAATAAAATAAACTTCATCTCCTGCAATGATCACATCATGCTCTTGGGGAAATATAATTTGGTCATGGCGGATAATCAGGATGATATTAAACTCAGTATTGCTCAAAAGTGGGGACAACAGTTTCAATGGGGTATGCAAAATGGAAGAATCAGGGAGCGCCCTGGCACCGATGAGTAAAATTTGACCCTGTGCCAAGCATTCTACCTCAAAAGATCCTGATATATTGATATTTCTTTCAATGGCTTTGGCGATTTCTATTTCTGGTGAGATAATGTGATCAATGCCAATATTTTTTGCAGCAAAAAGAGATGACCATTCGGGATCTAAATAAGATTGATCTCTGATACGTGCGATTTTTGTGGGTACGCTAAAAATAGTATGGGCCACTTGGCATGCGACCATATTAATTTCATCCGAAGAGGTCACTGCAATGAGCAAATCGGCCTCATTTGTTCCAGCGCGTCGCATAATATCTGGCTGGCAAGGATGTCCGATGATCGTTTGAACATCGAATTCTTCATTGAGTGTTTCTATTGTTTCTTGGGAAGAGTCAATGACAGTGACATCATTATCCGTTTGAGAGAGATATTTTGCAAGACTGTGACCAACTTGACCAGCTCCGCAGATAACAATTTTCATTTTACATACTCAGTGTTCTTAACCTGTTTTGCCTATCTTCCACGCCTAAAGTTTTTAATTTTCTATGAAGGGCAGAGCGTTCCATTTCTATAAATTGTGCTGTTTGAGAAATATTCCCTGAGAACCTATGAATTTGTGCCTCTAAATAATGTTTCTCAAAAGATTCTCTAGCTTCCTTAAGGGGCATTTTTAGTATTTCACTGCTTTTATCCCAATTCAACAAAGGTGATGCGGCTTTCATAATTTCTTTGGGCAACATGTTTGGCGTAATTTCAGCATCGTCTTTTTGGGGAGACATGATGAGCAGCCATTCTATCATATTGATAAATTGTTTTAAATTTCCTGGCCATTCATAATTTTGAAGGACAGCAATGGAATCTGGAGAAACAGTTTTTGCAGGTAACCCAAATCTTTGACTAATACGCTTCATATAATGATCTAGCAACTTCGGGATATCATCTTTGTACTGACATAGAGCCGGAGTTTGTATGGGGATCACAGAAAGACGATAAAATAAATCCTCCCGGAATCTTCCCTCCTTAATTTCGGTTTCAATATTTTTAGCACTGGAGGCTAAAACGCGTACATCAACTTTAAACGATTTTGTGCTGTTCAAACGCGTCACGGATTGGTCTTGTAAAATGCGCACAATTTTATTCTGGGTATTCATGGGCATGTCGCATATTTCATCCAAGAAAAGTGTTCCGTTGTCTGCTTTTTCAAGGAAACCTGGGAATGTGGAGATTGAGCCATCTGGATTTTTTTCATCTATCCCAAACAATTCCCTTTCCAACGTTTCTGAATTTAATAAGGCGCAATTAACGATAATAAAAGGGGCATTTTTCCGGCGCGATAACCCGTGAATTTTTTGTGCAACCAGTTCTTTTCCGCTTCCAGTGGGTCCTGTGATGAGGACTCTGCAATTGGTTGCAGCCACTTTCTCGATAGATTGTCGCAATTGCATAATTGGCTGCGTGGTGCCGATAATATCGCTGTGATAAGACAGTTTCGATTTTAAATCTTCGTTTTCTTTTTTTAAGCTATGGGTTTCAATAGCCCTGCCCGTGAGAAGAAGAAGTTTTTCTGTTTTAAAGGGTTTCTCAAGGAAATCGTATGCGCCAATTTTAATGGCATTGACGGCCGTTTCAACTGTCCCATGACCACTTATGATCAAAATAGGTACATTCATGTCTTCTTTTTTTAAGATTTCTAATAGTTTTAAATTGTCATAACGCGGGTCATTGAGCCATACATCTAAAATAACCAGATGTGGCCGTTTTTCTTTGAACTTGATGAGTGCATCATCTCCGTTGCCTGTTGTGCGGGTCGAATATCCCTCATCGGTTAATAATCCCGAGATGCTTTCTTGAATATCTTTTTCGTCATCAATAATAAGAATATCGTATCTCATAATCTTATACTCTTTCTAAACGGTTGTTATTTTATCATGCGTTATTGGAAGGCGCATCATATCAATTAAATTTCGCAGTTCTTGTTTTGCGGAAATATGGGATAAGGTTAAGGTTTGACCTGTGTCTTCTAAATCAAGCAAGGTGAGTCCTTTCAAGAAAAGCTCTCTAAAAATGACGCGCTCTCCAAATCCTGCGGAGAATCTAAACCCCAAACGTTTGGAAAGCAAGGAAAGAATGCTTTCCATTTCAAGTTTGTTTTTGGCTTGAATATTGGATAGCCTATTGCGCATCACGATCCAATCAATGCTTTGCTTATTGCGTATGGCTCGCTCTTTCTTTTGTTCCCATATCATTTCTGCATAAATACTGGGTTTGAGGTTGTCGTGAAGGGAATCTAGCTGCATAATCACATCCAGATCAATAAAACTATCATTGATGGGAGTGATGATCGTATTGGCGTGGGAATGGGCAAGTCTTGAAATATAGGTATCGCTCCCGGGGGTGTCAATGATGATATAATCTTTGTGGCTCAAGGATTCAAGTGCGTTTTCAAGATTTTTTTGATCTTCATTTTTTGCATCACCGCTATATTCGGCCTCTGATCTATATAAGCGTATATGCTCACTTTGGGGCAGGGGAATACCTGTTTGTGCAATATAATTTTTTCTATTTTCTATATATCTTGATAATGTCCCTTGCCTTGCATCAATATCTATTGTGCCAACCGATGCTCCGAGTCTTAAAATATTGACCAAAATGTGCATTGAGATTGTTGATTTCCCAGTGCCTCCTTTTTCATTTCCTAAAACAATAATATAACTCAACTTGAAATTTGCCTTTCACATTTTATCAAAGTGTACCCCCAAGAATACTCCCATATTTATCTAGGATTATGATCATAGAAGCAAGTAGAAAAGTTTTGGGATCAAAACTATTTACATTTAAAACAGTTTCAAGCCGGGGAAGAATGATGAAAATGCCAAATACGATGAACAGTCCCATAGGTTCCAGTTTATACCAATAATCAGATAAACTTCTTGGCAGGAGTTCTCCAACGATACGCCCACCATCCAGGGGAAGGATGGGAACAAGGTTGAATAATCCAATACTGATATTGAAGCATGTGAAAAATATCATCGCCTCTTTTGCAAAAACCATGTGTGAGGGGAGTGATAAAAACACCCAGAACCCTAAGAATGACAAAATGAAATTGGATAAGGGACCTGCAAGGGTGGCAAGAATCATGTCGAACCGTGGATAATAGAGGCGTCGTTGATCAATGGGGACTGGTTTTGCCCAACCAAAGGAAACACCCATTGAAAAGTATAAAACGAGTGGAAGCACAACAGTTCCAAAAGGATCAATGTGTTTGAGTGGATTTAAAGAGAGTCTGCCAAGGATTTTGGCTGTGGGATCACCCCGCAGGTATGCAACCATCCCATGGGACCATTCGTGAATAATGATCGAGGCAATGATGAGCATGAAATAGATCAAAAATGTAAATATCTTCTCCATTATTTAACCATACATCCAATATTCATTTGTTTGAGTTTTTTACAGGCCAACGCTGCTTCAGCGCGGGTTTCAAATTCCCCTAAACGAACCGCCGTATAGACCCCTTTTTCACCAGCATCAATATTGACATAGCTCACGGGTAAGTTTGATAATAAATCTCCATTGAGCCTTTTGACTCTTTCAAACTCTTCTTTTGCCTTATCCAAGGATTTTAAAGAAGCGATTTGAATTTTAAATTCCTTTGACTTTCCCTTCTTCTTCAAGGGAGCCTGAACAGGTGTGGTTTTTTCGGCTTTGGGTAGAGATTGAATCGCCTTGTCAATGACCTGGGTAATATTTTCAGGTTGTGTTTCGATCACGATAGTTCCAGGTTGCGGGTTTTGAGGTAAATCGAGCATCGGTTCAATCGAGGGGGGGAGAACGATACGCTCCACCTGAGCATCTTTTGGAGACTTTTGTGTTTCTTTGCGCAAAAGGTTTTGATACACCATTTTATCTTGATGGGGGATAATTTCCCCTCCTGGGTCTTCGGGTTTAATTTTAATAGGCGTTTTGGATGCGCTGATCACGGGCACGCCAGCAGAATTTTTCTGATAAGGATTAATGATATGCCAGGCAATAATCAACACTCCAATAATCAATGCCGAAAGAATAACAAAGCCCACGGGGTTTTTGAAAATCCACCACCATTTTTCGTCTTCGTATTCAGGAGGCCTATTCCATGGGTCTGCTCTCATGAACGCATTTCCTCCAAAGCTTTAACCCCTAAGATTTCCAGGCCATTTTTAAGCGTTGTTTGCAAGGCGCTGATCAAACAAATGCGGGCAAAAGTCGTGTCCTTATGGTCTGGCAAAATAAAGCGCAGCATGGCATCTTCTTTTCCTTTATTCCAAAGACTGTGGAAAAGGGCAGAAAGGTCATAGAGATAATACACAATTCGGTGGGGTTCTTTCAAAAGAGCCGCGTGTTCCACACACATGGGGAATTGTCCGATGAACCATAACAAATGAATTTCATCGGGCGATAAATGATTAAAAGAGTCAAGGGTAATGTCACTTGACGAACGCATATCTGGAAACACCTCTTTTGTTTGCCTAAACACAGAATGACAACGTGCGTGGGCATATTGTACGTAAAATACTGGATTTTCTTTAGATTGCTCTTTTACCTTTGAATAGTCAAGATCAATGTGCGCATCATTTTTTCTTGTGAGCATCACAAAGCGGGCCACATCTTTGCCAACTGCATCTATAATATCTTCAAGTGTGATGAAGGTGCCGGCGCGCTTGGACATTTTAACGGGCTGACCATTGTCGAGGAAATTCACCATTTGGCAGATGCGAACCTCTAAAACCCCGTCGCCATCGGTCAATGCCTTAAGGCCTGCAACAATACGTTTGACATATCCTCCATGATCTGCGCCCAAAACATCGATCTGCTGTTTGAACCCACGCCTATATTTATCATAATGATACGCAAGGTCTTTGGCAAAATAAGTCCAGCTTCCATCTGACCTTTGCAAGGGCCTGTCCACATCGTCTCCAAATTCAGAGGATTTGAAGATAAGCTGCTCTTTTGATTCCCATTCATCGATTTGAACGCCTTTAGGGGCTTCTAAAATACCTTTATAAATCAGGCCTTTTGCGCGCAATGTTTCAATGGCCGCATCCACAGATCCATCCTTAACCAGAGCATCTTCTGAGCGAAAGACCATATTGGTGATGCCAAACTTTTCTAAGGTTGTTTTGATTTCATCCATGAGGAAATTTACGGTAAACACTCTAAATTCTTCAAGCCAAACTTCTTGGGGTGCATGTAAAAATTGATCTCCATATTTTTGCACCAACCCTTGCCCCACATCTTTGAGGTATTCGCCCGGGTAAAGTCCTTCTGGAATTTCCCCAATATCTTGTCCTAAAGCTTCCCTGTAGCGCACATAAGCTGATTTTGCAAGTTTTTCCGTTTGCCCGCCGCCATCGTTGATATAGTATTCCTTTTGAACATCAAAACCTGTTTTTAGAAGCAAATTGGCAATCACGTCGCCTGCAACAGAAGGTCTGGAATGCCCCGCATGCAAGGGGCCTGTGGGGTTTGCGGACACATATTCCACGTTGATTTTTGTCCCCTTACCAACATCACAGGAGCCGTAAAGATCACCCAGCGTTAGAATAGAGGCCAACAGCTTATGCAGAAGTATTTTTTTAACCTTAATATTGATAAAACCCGCCCCGGCGATCTTGGCATCCTCAACATATTCGAGCTTTTGAATCTCAGGCAAGAGTAAATCTGCCAAAATACGGGGGTTTTTACCTTCTGATTTGGAAAGAACCATGGCGGCATTTGTGGTTAAATCGCCATGTTGATAATCTTTGGGTGGATCAACGGCAATTCTGGAAAACACATCCGGAGCACTTTTCAAGGCGTCTTTCCCGTGTAGCTGCATCAAAATTTCTTGTATATCGTTGTAGGCAATAGAAAATAAGTTCATTCTAGATATAAGGCTCTCAATTTGGTTTTTATATTTTAAAAAGTATAAGGCTTCTGGGGAAAAGTCAATAGTTTTTGTAACTCCTCAGGTGCCATAAAGAAATATATTAGAATCTTGTCCAAAGATGTTATGCTTAATGGATTGATTGTTTGAACTTATCCAATTCATCTTTGGAAATTCCTACAATGTCACAAATGACCTCATCGGTCAATCCTTTGATGATCATTCCCGCAATCAACTGATGTTCTCTTTCTTTGCCTCTTTCCATGGCTCTTTCCCCTGCTTTTCTGCTCGCCTCTTCCACAAGATCGTCCGTATAATCAGAATACATAGCAAATTGTTCAGCAATATCTGCGTAAGATTTTTGTATGTCACTTGGTAAATTGTTAAGTCTGGTCATTTCAAAAGCCTCCAATACTTCTCTCGTTTTAATCTCTGTTTTTACATCTTTATCGCTCATCAGGTGGGCTTTTTGATAAAACGTCACCCAATCCTGCAGGTCTCTGTTCTCCATATTTTTTGGAGCATTCATAATCGAATACTGGATCAATTCCATCCCCTCAAGGTAATTGGGACTTTGCCGGTCGTTCATCTGATCTTGGAATCTATAATGGCGTATAAATTCATGGGGTTTTCCCTTCCAATGTGCCCGTTTATCTGGGGATTCGGCTAAAATATTAATCCCTACTACACGTTTGATTTTGCTCATCTTATCCCCTTGAAAAAGCTGGCCGCCATAAAAAGAAGCTACATAAGCCAAAGCTCTTGCGTCAAAAGTATTTTAGGGATAGACCTGCATTTCAATCAAGGCGTACTCACCATTGTCGAACCTGCAGGCAAAATCCATGACGCCGTTGTATCTGGGCTTAGGGAATGTCCCTTGCAAGTCATCAAAATGCTTCTCGAATCCCTTTAAAACCAAGACAATCTCAGGACAAACACTTTCATAAATCTCCGGATTTTGCCTCAGAAAGTCCACTGCCGTTTTGGAGTTCGAGTCCTGCAAAAATTCACGTAAATTCTGCAATTCTTGTAAAGGATTCATATGTTCATCAAGCCTTTGAGACGATTCCACGTGGATACCGGGCAAAAACGCCTTAAAAAACGACGAGCGCAAATGTTCCTCGTTCAAAACTCTCTTAAAAAGCGGATCATAAGTGGTATTTCCAAAAATCTGCCCCTGATATGTCATCTTTCATAAAACTCCTTCATGATTATATATATCATAATTCACGGAATTTTGCAATTGGAAAATGGTCGTTTTTTAAAAGCGACTTTTGAAGATCTTTATTTATTCTTGTTCATATACGTTCTTTTTATTATTAATTTTTATTTAAAGTTTGCTTTTATATATATAGTAGAGCACCAGACAATATGACCGATGCCACCAGACATGATGTCTGATGGTTGGGGCAAGATGGTGTGTTGTTATTCAAGCGTTTCCTTCCTATTGCCTTGTGGAATATAAAAATTATACTTTTTTATGGAAAAATTCCTGATTTCAGGTATGATGAGTTAAAAATAAAACATATAAGTACAGGAAAAAAATTGAAAAAGTATCATTTTGTTGTTGAGGTTCCTTTTGAGAAAATGGAAGAAATATCGGGTGGGTTTGAGGAGACGGTGGAATCTGTTTCTTTGTTTGAGTCGCAAGAGAAGTGGTTTTTTGAGGCTATTTTCCATGAGGAGGATATCGCCCTTGTTCAGAATTTAGCTCATCAAGCTGGAATTGATGCTCCCATTGAGGTTTTGCCCGATGTGGATTGGCTCAAAAAGGTCCATGAAGATTTTCCGCCCCTTTCCATTGGAAAGTTTTATATTTACGGATCCCATGTGAAAGAAACCCCGCCTGCAGATCTGGTTCCGCTTTTGGTGGATGCGGCCACGGCTTTTGGATCGGGGCACCATGAATCAACGTTTGGATGTTTAACGGCTTTGAGCAGGCTCCATGAAACCTATGTATTCAAATCCGCTTTGGATATGGGCTGTGGATCCGGGATTTTGGCTTTGGGGACGGCGTCTTTGTGGGATTGTCCTGTTTTGGGGATTGATAATGACCCAGAAGCGGTGCGGGTGACGATTGAAAATGCTATCCTGAATCATAAAACAAACGTCAATGCTCGCGTGGCCGAAGGTTTTGAGGGACTTGTGGGGGAATTTGATCTGATTACAGCGAATATCTTAGCTGGCGTTCTGATCGAGATGGCACCCAAGATATTTATTCACTTAAATCCAAAGGGAATTGTGGTTTTGGCCGGTCTTTTGGCAACGCAGGCGGATGATGTGATTAAAGCCTATGAAGAGGCCGGCATGAGTTTGGTTCAAAAGATACCAGTGGGTACGTGGAATACACTTGTGATGGAGAGAAAATGAAACCTTGGGAAAAATTACGGGAAATATTAAGGGAAGAGGGTGGAAAAGCTCTCATCATCCCTCATGCCGATGAATGGCAAAATGAATATCTTCCCCCCTTTGCTGAACGATTGGCTGCCGCAACGGGATTTACGGGTTCTGCTGGATGCGCGGTGATTGGCCTTGAAAAAGCCGTACTGCTCACCGATGGCAGATATCAACTTCAGGCAAAAGATCAAGTAGACCTTGATTTTTTTGACATTGCCCACAGCGGCCATATTTCTTTGATCGATTGGATAGAGGAAAATATACAAGGGGAAGGGTTTGTTTTTATTGACCCCAAATGCCACAGCGTGCGTGAATTTGAATCCCTTTCAAAACTGAATGTGAATTTCACCTGCGACAATTGGGTGGACCGGATTTGGGAAGAAAAGCCTACGTTTTTACCCTCCACGCCTTTTGACATGGACCCCCGTTATATCGATGTGAGTTTCCAGGATAAAAAGCGGCTGATTTTAAGGAAAATGACCACCGATTTCCTCATCATCACCTCCCCTGAATCTTTGTGCTGGCTTACAAATCAACGGGGCAGCGATATCCCCCATACGCCTGTGTTTTTAGGGTTTGGTATTTTAAGCCTGCAGGGGGAGTTTAAAGTGTTCTCTTTGGCAAGTTTAGAAGATGTTTTAACCCCCATCAGGGGCAAAAAGGTCTCCATTGACCCCTCCAGATGTTCATTGTGGATACGGCAAATTCTTGAAATGGGGAACAATGAGATCCTTCATCAAGAAGACCTGTGTTTGCTTCCAAAAGCCTGTAAAACGCCTTCTGAACTTGACGGAATGCGCGATGCCCATAAAGCAGATGCCATTGCCATGATCGAATTTTTGGCCCTTTTGGAACAGGAGATCAAAACAAAATCTTTGACGGAAATTGAATCTTCAGATCTTTTGCTCTCCCACCGTAAAGGGCAGCCTTCGTTCCTGGATTTGAGTTTTGCAACGATTTCTGGGGCAGATGAAAATGGGGCGATTATTCATTATAAAGTAAATCCCAAAACCTGCGGGACGATCACCAAGGATTCCATTTATCTTTTAGATTCCGGGGGCCAATACACCAGCGGAACAACGGACATTACCCGCACCATGGCTTTTAAAGAGGATGTTGCCCTAGAGATTAAAGATGCCTACACGGCCGTTTTAAAGGGAGTCATTGCGTTGAGCAGGGCTAAATTCCCCAAAGGCGTCACCGGGCATAGGCTCGATACTCTTGCCAGATATCACCTATGGCAGGCAGGTCTTGACTATGACCATGGCACAGGACATGGTGTCGGATGCGTTTTGAGCGTTCACGAAGGCCCCCAAAGTATCTCCTCCCGGCACAATCCTGTTCCGCTGATGGAAGGCATGGTCGTCTCCATTGAGCCCGGATATTATAAACCCGGCGCCTTTGGCATTCGCATCGAAAATTTAGCCATTGTGGTGGCGTCTTTGGAGCCTGGATACCTTAAATTCGAAACCCTCACCCTTGTGCCCATCAATCAAAAACTGATCAATTTCGACACATTAGAGACGGCTGAAAAAGAATGGCTTAAGGCCTATCATGAGCGTATCATTAAGGAAATAGCGCCCCATTTGAGCGACATGGGCAAAACATTTTTAGCTGACTATGTTTGATGAAACGCTGTTAAAAAAAAGGTTATTGCGGAAAAAGGACACCAGCTTTTTTGTCTCTCCCCTATTAGAGTCCCTTGAGGAACGCGCATCCCTCTTGAAACTTTCTTCTCACGCAATATCACGCATAGACTTACAAACCTATTTAGACCGCGCGCCCCTTGCACCTTCAGACCTTATTCTCTGCTTCATGTGTTTACATTGGATAAGCGATGTCCAGGGGTTTTTAAAAGACATTCATCAAGCCTTAAATCCCAAAGGCGCCTTTCAAGGATGCTTTGTAGGCGGCAACAGTTTGGGGGACCTGCGGCTCTTTTTCATGCAGCAAGAACTTGATCTACGCGGAAAAGTCTACCCCAGATTCAGCCCCCTCATTGATGAAATCTCGCTGATCAAACTGCTCTCTCAAGCAGGGTTTTGTGAAATTGTCGTTGACCGGGAACAGTACGAGTTTGAGTATTCAACCCTCGATAACCTCATCAAAGACCTGCGCGATTCCGGCCAAACAAACGCCCTCCTCCAGGGTAAAGGACCATTTCCCAGGGAGCTGTATACGAGACTGAAAAAAGAATTTAAAAAAACAAAACCTGTTGTGAATATCGATATTCTTTACTGGAGCTGTTTCAAACAATAAAAAATTTCACGCATTTTTTAAAAGTCAACGTGAAAAAACATTATTTTTCTACTCGATTGGGAAGCTGATTTATCTTTATAAGTTTAGATAAAAAGGGGTATTTTCAATGCATGTTCAGTTCCATATTTTAAGTTTTGTTTGTCTCTTGAAGCTTCCCCTCCAAGCGCTTCCGCCTGAATGTCTCAAAGGCCTTTGTGATGATGCGATGGTGGATGAGAGGGCGGAGTTGTTTTCGCCGGTTTATGGGTTTTTGGCTTTAGAGACGGGGACTTTGGAGCGGATTCGGTTTTTTGGGAAGTTTGGGAAGATTTATCAAACACGGCGGGATGAGTGGGGGATGATTGTAAAGCCTGAGCCTGAAGATTTGGTTGATCCGTCTGTGCCTGATCCCGGGTGGATTCATCCGATATTTGCGATTAAAGATCTTGCAACAGTTGAGCCAGAGAATAGGGAGATGGAGATTTCTAAAAATTTCACCCGGCAGTTCGAACATCCCCTAGACCCCATCTGTGCCTTGGTGCAGTGGCTTTTTCCCAGTGTGGATGGGGAGAATTTGGTCTCTAATTATTATGGAGATAGTGATCATCCGGTTAAAGAAATGTTTAAACGTCGAAATTCCACGGCTGCTTTTTTGAGCTCTATTTATGGGGAAACGTTTACAAAACCAGATCTCATCTCAAATCCAAAGGACAAATTTCTCACAATTGCTTATGAAGCACTTCGTCAAGATGGGACTCTTTCCCATGCGCCCCATGATCCTTTGTATCCCAAAAACATCGCTTTGCATGCTTTGCTTGGATATTTATGGCAACACAAGAGTAAAGACCAGATGACGGACGTTTTAACCCATGCAGGACTCATGAAAAAACCATGGGGAAATGAAAGGTATACGGAATCAGATTATCAGGAAATTCGTGATAGAATCAAAAGCCGTGGGGAGGTGTCCTTTAAGGAAAAAGCTTATGCCGGATATGCTTATGAGATTTATGATGCGCTTTACCCAAACAAAATCAGCTATGGACGCTCTAACGAGGGAACTCCGTTACCTTTGTATATGGATTGCGGAGAAACGATGCTGCGGAATTTCTTTAATGTTGTGGCATACGCGCGCGGAGGAAGATTTCGTCAAGGTATGTTTTCGGGGGCTCTTGGACAATTTTACCGTGCATATCCCGACATGACAGCTCAAAAAACCATAGGGGCCCGCAACTCATGGTCCGCAGTTGTATCGGGATTACCTGGAGTTCGATATTTTAAGGAAACATATGAAATTGACTCTGGGGATTTGGGGATTATCAATATTCTAAACGTTGTTGCTGCGCTCACAGGGGATGAAATTTTAAGGTATGATAGGAGATGCGATCTTCAAGAGAAAATGAATCGTTTGTGCACAATTTTTTCAAGAGATCGATTTTTACTGGGATGGTTGCAAAAAAGTGACCAAGATTTTGTATTTACCATCAATGGAACAAATATTTTCAGCTGGATCATCAAGAAAAGACATTTTGATTTTAAAATTTACACCAAGAATATTGAAGATTGGCGAAAGAATCCTTGGAGGAGGGGATATGACTTGAGGGTATATCCATATTTTAGAAAGAATGAAGAAGAAGAGTGGAAAAAAGACCTGAGCGAAAATTTTTTATCTTTTCTCGAAAAAATCGCATATAGTTTAGAGAGATACGAAAAATTTCTTGATCATTATCTTCTCAGAATTGAGCTTCTATCCCCTTTTTATACAGAAGATCTTTCTGGTTTTTTAGATCCTCTCATACGTGAAAATATTATCAAGCCCTTTAATAATTTAAGCAAAAGGGTTTCCGATAGATCCATGTTAACAATTTTATATTTGAGATTTTTGTATAAAGCATTTGGCGACAAAATAGAAGACGAAAATGCGCAAGACAAAATAGCTCGGGGGCTTGGATTTCTAGATTCTTCGTCGTTTTTTGTGAAAGATTTTGTTCAAAACGTCGTCGTTGAAAAGCTCAACAACGATTCGATAGGCAAAACTCTATTTGAAGGCGAATTTTTAGGAAATATTCATGCGTATGATACGCAAAACAACCAAGAGATTCTTGACCAAGCTTTGAAGTGGGAATTCGTTGAGGCTTCCAAAACTTTAATCCAATCGGTAGACATTTCAACGCCTAGAAATATTCTCCATTTGTGTGCAAAAAAAGGGAATCTTGAAGTTGCTCAATGTCTAATCAGCGGAAAGGTAGACCTGAATGATGTGATAGATTTATCTGCGGTCAATGATAATGGAGATATTGTTTTTTTAAGCGGTTATGCTCCGTTGCATGTGGCTGTAAAATATAAACAAACGGCCATGATGGATTTCTTGATCAAAAGTGGTGCCAATATCAATCAGACGACTTTAATGGAATTGACGCCTTTAATGATTGCCGTAGAAAATGAAGATTTAAAGACGACAGAAGAACTTCTTAAAATCCAGAACATACACATCGATGCTCAATACTGGACACCTCTGATGGAGGCAACCAATAAAGGAAACATCGACATTATAAAGGCTTTACTTAAAGCCGGAGCAGATGCGAATCGAGGAGCTCTTTATATTGCCACATTATATGCCTTTTCCGATAGAATATGTTTAGCGATAATCAAGGATTTTTTTGAATCAGAAAGATCTCAACTCAATAGTTTCTTTGTTTTGAGGTACTATGCAGCAATGAACCAGCTCAAGAACAAAAAAATCCGTACGAAATATGAAACAATTGTCACACTTTTTTTCCATTCCCCTAAAATTAATGTCCACTAGAAGATGGGTCGTAAAGGTTTCACTCCTTTGATTCTTGCGGCAAAATTTGGGTCATTAGCAACTGTGGAAATGTTCATGCAAGCAGGATCGAAAAGAGATTATTTTTACCCTTTTCAAGGCAGGTTTATTTCTTATTTTTATGGGGACACTCGTCATAGAGCTAAAGTATTCTTTGAAAGAATTCAAGAATCCTCGTTGGTAAAACTTGAAGATTTTGATATTTTTCATTTATCCGGTGCATTGCCATTCAAAATTTACGAAAATATGAGAAAAATATTAGAAATAGATGGGAACGATCTTTATTTCTCGCTTTAATAGATCTTTTACTAGAGGAGGTAGTCATTGTCTTATGCGATAAGGTTCGTCATGAAAAAACCCAGATTCAGCCACTTCATTGTGAATCTCGACATTCTCTATTAGAGTTGTTTCAAACAATAAAAATTCATGCATTTTTTTAAAGTCAATATGAAATAACACGAGAGGTTGGATTATTGCTTTTGTCGTCTTAAACAACAATGCTGACCATGCGCCCTTTGATTACGATGATTTTCTTGGGCGCTTTTCCTTCTAAGAATCTTGAAACATTTTGATTTTCTAAGCAAATTGTCTTTAACGCTTCTTCCTCTATATTTGCATCAACATGAATTTGAGCTCTGAGTTTGCCGTTGACTTGAACGCCAATCAAAAGTGTATCATCAATCAAGTACGCAGGATCTGGGTCTGGGAAGGCGATTAAATGCAATGGCTTTTCATCAAGATTTAATTTTTCCCAAATTTCCGATGTGACATGAGGGATGAATGGAAAGGCCAGTTTCAAGGTTGTCTCAATGGCTTCCCTTAATGTCTCATGATCTTTGGAAGATTCTGGTTTAAAATCTTCAATGGCATTGCTGAGTTCCCGGATCCTGGCGATTGCTTTATTAAAGCCGAATCTTTCAATATCATCTTTTACCCCAGCGATTGCCTTATGAGTGATTTTCTTTAAAGAGATACCTTGCTCGGTGAGTTCTCCAACTGGAAAAGAAGCGTTTAAATCTCTTCCTGTGCACGCTCTATATAGGCGGTGTATATACTTCCAGCAGCCATCTACTCCGGCATCTGACCAATCTAAATCCCGCTCGGGCGGTGTATCGGAGAGCATGAAAAGTCTTGCTGTATCGGCGCCATAGGACCTTATGATATCTTGAGGATCAATCACATTCTTTTTAGACTTACTCATTTTTTCTGATCTGCCAATATGAACGGGCGTTTTGTCTGATTCTTTAAATGCCTTTGTGCCTTGGAAGAAAATATCGGCAGGGGAAAGCCAATAGTTATCTTGATCCTTATACGTTTCATGGCACACCATTCCTTGGGTCATCAGGCCCTGAAAAGGCTCTTTAATACCCACATATCCGCATGTATTTAAAGCTCTTGTGAAAAACCTTGCATACAAAAGATGCAATACCGCATGCTCAACACCGCCAATATATTGATCCACAGGGCCAAAATAATCGATGGCTTCTCGATCAAAAGGCTTTTGTGTTTCCTGGGGGCAAATATACCGCAAGAAATACCAGGAAGATTCAAAAAATGTATCGAGCGTATCTGTGTCACGTAAAGCCGCTTTTCCGCAATCCGGACAAACGGTGTGTTTCCACGTGGGATGGTGATCGAGCGGATTGCCTGGTTTTTCAAATGTGACGTCACTGGGCAGCTGAATCGGCAGTTCTTCTTTGGGAACAGGAACAATCCCACAGCTGTCGCAATGGATCACCGGAATCGGACAGCCCCAATATCTTTGCCGGGAAACGCCCCAATCGCGCAGGCGATATTGGACAACACCCTTTCCGCTGCCTTGGGCTTCTAATTTTTCAATAACGACTTTTTTCGCCTCTTCCGTGGATAATCCGGTTAAAAACTCTGAAGCGATGATGTTTCCGTCACCAAAATACGGCAAATCTTGTGGCTGGCCATTTTGAGGGGCAACAACTTGGATAATGGGCAGATGATATTTGGTCGCAAATTCAAAATCCCGTTGATCGTGAGCTGGGCAACCAAAAAGAGCGCCGGAGCCATAATCCATCAACACGAAATTTGCAATCCAAACGGGTATCTTTTTCTCGCCCAAAAATGGGTGGGTGACGAATAAACCTGTATCGATGCCTTTTTTCTCCATGGTTTCCACAATGACCTCTGACGTGCCCTTGTTATCGGCTTCTTGCTTGATAAACTCATCAACCAAAGGATTGGTTTTGGCCAAATCTTGGGCAATGGGGTGGTGGGGAGCAATGGCTAAGAACGAAGCGCCAAAAAGAGTGTCAGGGCGGGTTGTGAAGATTTCGAGTTTTTCTGTGCTGCCATCAACATTAAAATAAACATTGGCTCCCCTGGATTTTCCAATCCAATTTTCCTGCATCAGTCTTACTTTTTCTGGCCAGCGGTCAAGGGTTTGAAGGCCCTCTAAAAGGTCATCGGCATAATCGGTAATTTTTAAAAACCATTGATTGAGCTGTTTTTTCTCAACCACGGCGCCCGATCTCCAACCTTTTCCATCCACAACCTGCTCATTTGCAAGCACGGTATTTTCAACAGGGTCCCAGTTTACCCAGGATTTTTTCCGGTAGACCAAATTGTTTTTCAAAAAATCTAGGAAAAATTGCTGTTCATGCTTATAATATTCAGGGGTGTGGGTTGCGATTTCTTTAGACCAATCGTAGGAAAATCCCAAAGCTTTGAGTTGCTCTTTCATGGATTCAATATTGCTGTGGGTCCAAACGGCCGGGTGCATTTTTTTCTCTAATGCCGCATTTTCAGCAGGAAGCCCAAATGAATCCCATCCCATGGGGTGGAGAACATTGTACCCTTGCATCCTTTTAAACCTTGCAACAACATCTCCTTGACTATAATTACGCACATGTCCCATGTGAATACGCCCCGAAGGATAGGGGAGCATTTCGAGCACATAATATTTTGGAAGGGTTGTGCCTGGTTTCACTTCATCAACGCGCGCATCTGCCCAGATTTTTTGCCATTTTTTTTCAGTTTCATTGATCAAGTATTGTGTCATTTTTGCGTCTTTTCTTGCGTATCTTTATCTTTTGGGGCTTCTTGAGAGGGAAAACGGAAAACAATATCCCCAAAAATCTTCCCTTGTCTTTGCGCCTTTTTGTCTTCAATATCTTGGGGGGTATCCAGTTTATGTTCACCAGAGCAGGCCGTGAGCAGACAAAGAAGTATGAAAAAATTTAAATTATGAAACATCTATTAACTCCATTTACGTTCAATTTAAAAACGAGTATACTCAATTTATGTGCTTTTTTAAACTTTAATATTAAATAAGTTTTAAGAATTAAACGAATTATTAATATTTTTGTCATATAACGATAAACAAGAGTTAATTTTGTAAAGGTTAAAATGAAAACACTTGTGATCATGCGACACGGAAAACCTGTTGGATTTGGAGAAGGATTTGTGGACTTTGATCGTCCCTTGACTTTTTCAGGCATTGGTTTTTTGCGCAATCAGGCAGAAAAATTAAAGACTGCTGTTCCAGGTATTGACAGCATTGCGTATTCCCCTTCCAAACGCACAACTGAGACAATGGACATCATGTCCAGTGTGTTTTTAGAGGCCAAAAAGAGTTCTATAGAACGTATTTATGGAGCAAGGGCCCCTATTTTAGAAGATATTATTGTTGATTTTCCAGGCCAGGTCCAAACATTATTGCTCATCGGACATAATCCAGGGGTGAGTGATTTGTTTGGAAATTATACAAAAAATAGGCCTTTATTTGGTCCTGGATGTTTTGGGGTGATCACATTTGATGTGAATGATTGGAGTGAGATTGTCAGAGCAAAAATCTCGAGTTATGGTTATTATTTTGGGAAATAGAACATGTTAAATATTATATATAAGTCATCTTTAGCTATCCTTGGAGTTTCTTTAAGTGTTCACGGGGCAGATACCCCAGCACCACCATTTGCCTCTGGCACCCCTGCCGTCACCAGAGCCTCCGAAACACCCGCACCAGCTTTACAAACTCCCCCATTTGCAGCTGCTGTAACAGAAGCTCCTGCTTCAACGCCTGCACCCGTTGCTACAGAAGTTGCATTGCCAGCTCCTGCTCCATCAATCACACCAGCTCCTACTCCAGCAACACCAATTGCTCTGCCCCCTGCTCCAAGTCCTGCCCCAGCAATTAATCCTGTCATGGTTATGCAGACTTCTGCTCCCGCCGCAGTCCCGCTTGCAAAAAAAACATATCAACAGCTGATGGAAACGCCTTCAAATCCATGGTTAGATGAAGAGGTTTCATTAGATGCGAAATCTCGTATTGATAGGATGCGCGCAAGTGCACCCATAAGTCCTGCCGATATCAAAATGAAGTCTTTATACCCAGCCTGGAGAGAGGCTATTGATAAATACCCTGCTTGGGTTGAAGCCATGGCTTCTTATCCTACATGGACACCAACGGCCTACTCCATTGGATATAAAAGTTGGAATATGGGCACAAATGATACCAAGGGTCTTGCCCTGGCCCTTGCAGAAAGTAAATATAACATTGGAAATATCGATTCTTTTAATCAGTATATTAGCTCTTTAGAAACCAGTGGATTGCTACCTGGAGCTAAATTTATCAAAAAAGAAGATCGCAGCGCAGACATTTCGCCTCTAAATACGGTCTCAGGAAAAACCATTGAGCAATACGATGCTGCAAAAGCAGAACATGAAAGCAACCCAGTGGTGCGAGCTTATACCCTTTTGCAAAATGGTGTCAATTTTTGGGAAGCATCTGATGATCCTTTAGGGAAACTCAAAGGCATGTGTTGCATTATGGCCGCAAAAGCACAGGTTTCCATCGCAAAAGCCGATTCTATGGGGTATAATATGAATTTAATAGCTTCTGCCATAAATTATGCAACACAGGCTTTTAACAATGCAAAAGAGGCCTCAAATGCCGACGATCCAAGACGCTTAGGAGCTCTTTATGAGATGATTGTGGGCGCTTCCATGGAAACAGTCAAAATTATTGGGCTGACCCGTTATACGCCAGGCAGAAAGAATATGCCGATGGATTCTCGTATGGCAGCACTCATCATTGATGCCGATGCAAAAATCTCCTATTTTATCGATGTCATTTCTCAAAGTTCTCAAGGTATGATGAAAATGAATCAAGCTGAACTGATGATGGATTTGCGTATCGTTGCTCAAGAGTTAAGTACAATGCAGTCTATCATTGCTCAAAACGCTTTCTCAAAGAAAATTCCAAAAAAATAACCCCCATAGGCTCTCCTTAAAGTCGTGGAAGCTGCAGAAAAAGTCGTGCACCCCAAAGTGGTCGCCTCAAGCGACACCATGTCCGATGCAGATTGGGACAATTTTCTAGGCGAATCCGTGCCGCTGCATCTTTATGCACAAAATATGGAATGAGCATTGATCCATTCTGGCCCATGTGGTATCAAAGGGGATATAAATAAAAAACGGGGGAGATGATGACCCAGAATATACAGCATATGGCCCAAAATTGGTTTGCGTCCCTTCAGAAGGAGATTTGCGCACGTTTGGAGGAGCTTGAGCATGAGTCTACTCTGTGCCAAGATTTTGCCCCAGGGGAATTTGTATTCACGCCTTGGCAACGGGAAGATGGAGGAGGTGGGACCATGGGGGTTTTGCGTGGGGGGCGTGTGTTTGAAAAAGCGGGGGTGAATTTCTCGGCTGTGCAGGGAGAGTTTTCAAGGGAATTGCAGGATAAAATTCCAGGGGCAAAGGAGGATCCCAGGTTCCAGGCTTGCGGCATTTCTATAGTGATCCATCCAAGATCTCCTCTGGTTCCCATCGTGCATATGAATACGCGCATGCTGATCACAACGCAAACCTGGTTTGGTGGGGGCGCAGATCTCACCCCTGTGTATCCGGTAGAAGAGGATACAAAGGCTTTTCACGCAGAGTTTAAAACCGTTTGTGATCAATTTGACCCAGATTATTACGAGAAATTCAAAGCCGCATGTGATGAATATTTTTACATCAAACACCGCAAGGAAATGCGCGGTGTTGGCGGGATTTTTTACGATAATTTGAACTCTGGAAATTTAAGTGTTGATTTTGAATTCACCAAAGCCGTTGGCCTTGCCTTTAAGGATATTTACCCAACAATTGTCCGCCGGCATTATAACAAACCGTGGGGCGCGCAAGAGACCAAAGACCAGCTCTTCAAACGCGCAAAATACGCCGAATTTAACCTCATCTACGACCGAGGCACAGAATTTGGCCTCAAAACAGGCGGAAATATCGACGCTATCTTTGTGTCTCTTCCACCCCTTGCTGCCTGGGAATAATTTCTCAGGTATTCATC
This sequence comes from uncultured Alphaproteobacteria bacterium, assembly GCA_903930075.1. Lineage (GTDB taxonomy): Bacteria > Pseudomonadota > Alphaproteobacteria > CAIYWZ01 > CAIYWZ01 > CAIYWZ01. The sequence goes on from CAIYWZ010000017.1 coordinate 32,188, forward strand.
TTGGCATTAACGAGATTTTAACCTTTTATTCGTAACATTAATGAACGAGAAAAGGGGGAATCTGTGCGTTTTTTATCTGTTTTTTTATTTATATCATGTGTTTTTTTATCCTCCATCCACGCTTCCCATCCGCTTCCACCAGCATTTTTTCCCATTGATTCTGTTGAAAAGTTTTCAAATTCCATGAGATATTATGAGGTTTTAACCAGTGCCGAAGTCACTGCCCAGGAAACTGATGCCAAATATGTGGGGGATGTTCGTGGAAAAATGCAACATTTTTTGAGTCAAAATAGGGGTCTTGTGGAGGAAAATGAAAATCACATCTTCATCAAAGATATGAAAAATTCCTATAAAATACTGGATTATCATTATGAAGAACCGATCGAAAAAGACCTCCGGACACAGATTGAAGCGTTTAAAAAAAGGGCGTCAGCTGCTCAAATGTCAGGCGCTTTGTGGCATGCCCATCAAAATGGAATCAAAGGGTTGGGGGTATTGGTCAATCTCATAGAACAAAATTTAAGCTCCCATGAACAGCATATTGAAAATACAGTCAAACAAATTGCCCCCCTTTCTGGGTTGTCTTTAAGCCAAATACCCGCAAAATGGGATTATTGTCCAGGCAAATATAGCGTCATTAATGCGTCCATTGGGTTTCTCCCGCCTTTGTATCCATTCGTGGAAAATATTTTGCACAGTGGGGCCCTTTTGATTAAATCTGCGGGTAACGAGGGGGCTCATCTATTGGAAACTTTCGCATTCTTGGGGGCAGACAGAGAATCCTTACTCAGTAAGGGGATGGTTTTGGTGGGGAATTTACAATCGGAGAACAGCCCTTCGTTACATTCAAACAAGCCAGGCGATGAAAAGCTCTTTCAAGACCATTTTGTCTGGACCCTGGGGAGTGCTGTTTTGGCCAAGGTTGGTGCCCATACGATGGAGATGAGCGGTACATCAATGGCAGCGCCTATTGTAACGGGGGGTGCGGCTTTAATTGCGGGGCAATATCCAAACTTTACAAAGACAGATATTAAAGAGTGTATCCTTGAATCTGCCAGGAGAGATTTCTTTGTGGAAAATCATTGGTTAAAGATCATCGTGCACGTTTCCCATACCCCCGCGCAGAGCCCTCCAACTTTAAAAGATGGATATTTGTATGTGGAAGAGTCTTATAACCCTGCTATTTGGGGCAAGGGGATTTTGGATGTTAAAAGAGCTTTAGAATATGCAAAACGTAAAGCAACAGGTTTGCCGGATTCATTAAAAAATTTTGATGAGGATATGAAGAAAGAAGAAGCATTGAATGCCATAAAGATTCAAGCGCTCTGGAGGGGGCACTCTGTTCGAACTCCGTCTACACAGGTAAAAGAACGTCAGGAAGAGTATCTTTGGAATCCGGATCTTTCAAAATCCTTTGTATTTGCCGCAAATGCAGCTTTTTATAATCTCTTAAAATATATGGGTAATCAAAAGAGCAGCACAAAAGGAAACACAGCTCTCCATGCGGCAGCATTGTATGGATATCAAGATGCTCTTAAATTTCTCATCGAATATGTTGATGTGAATGATCAAAATAAAGAGGAGTTCACCGCGCTGGATTACGCTATTCTCATGGATCGCGTTCAAATTGTTGAAATTCTTCTTGAGAATGGGGCTTTGGTGGATATACAAGATAAAAATGGAAAAACCCCTCTTCATCACGCCGCCTATCACGGGAACACAGATATTTTTAATATTTTAAAGCAACATGGGGCACAACAAGTTTCAGATCACCGGGGGCTGACCCCAGATATGATTCTGCGGGCAAATATTATTGAAAATGGCGAACTCATGAGCCTTCTTTGCAAAATGATTGACGAAGGCGAAACTTTGACAAAAGAAGATATCCTCAATGCCGGAATGAACCCAAATGTCCGGGGAGATAAGAATGGAGATAAAAATAGAGACCTTCCCCCTTATTATGGCATGCGATTTGGCAATTTTTTTGATTGGAATGGAGACCGGCCCCTTCATTATGCTGTGCGATCAGGCAATAAAGATTCAATCATCGCTCTTGTAGACGCAGGAGCAAATATAAATGTCCTCAACGACAATTATGAGACTCCTCTTTATGCGGCCATAAAATGTGGATATTTAGACCCAAAGATCATAGACACTCTTTTAAAATTGGGCTCAGCTGTGAATTGGTTGAATAAAGAACACTTAACGCCATTACATGTTGCTGTTGAAAATAACAATATGAATGGTGCGCGGATGCTGATCCATGCCGGGGCCAAACTCAAAGCCAAAGATAAAAACAATCACACAGCCCTTGATTATGCCATAGATCAGAGCCATAAAAATATGATCGAATTGCTTTTAAATTCTGGGGCTAAGGAGTAATTTTTTATTTCCTGCAGGGTTGTGGGCGGTGCAAAAGGATGGCTTGCCAAAGGAGGTGCTTGCACATCGTCTTGGGGTTGAGTTATCCAACCTTGTCTTAAAAGAAAAGCTTTCAGGGGGATCTGGGGGGGCGTTTATGTTTTGGAAGATAGTGGTAGGCTTTTCTTGAAAAACATGTGGTCAATAATGATTTTTTATCAACACATTCTTAATATTCTTGTTCCTGGACAATTGGTGGGGTCAGCCTGGAAAAAACGATCCTATTCCCAGCGCTGACATGCCCTTCTGGGGAGACTACCGATTAAAAATCTCTACGCTTTGAATATTCGTTAGCTTTCCCCCTAAAGCTGGACGCACGCAAAGCAACCCGGAGAATATCCCCGTGAGTAATCCGATCAAAACTGCCGTCTTAAATGTATCTATCATTTTCTCAAAATTCCTTTCAATAATTATAACTCATGAGGTTATATAGGGGAAATCAGTTATTTTTTCAAGACCTAATATCAATTTTTTTATCATCTTAACGATTTGTTAAATAGTTTATATCCATACTTCCATTGTAGTGTTCAATTGAAAGGAAGATATTCATGTCAGAAAGATTTTTTAAAGGTATTTTTTTAATTTTTGGTTTTTGTTTTTTTGTAGAGCTGATTTGGCTTGCTGGGGCGCATTTGGGGATTGCTGAACCGTTTTGCATTTTGATTGGGAAAGACCCTTTAAAATGTTCGGAGCAAGGTAAACCAAGGGTTGCCGCAAAACAGTTTTGTTTAGGGCAGGGGCGCCTTGGATATGTGAAGAAGAAAAAGAAAAAGAATAATGATGATGAGAGTGCAGGAAATGCCGCAATGGCGATGCCGACTCAAGACTATACTGGGCAAAATGGGTTTGTTGCTCCACAGGGGTATGTCACTCAAGATCAATTGAGAGCTCAGCAGCTGTATCAACAACAACTTCTACAGCAGCAGCAACAACAGCAGCAAGAATAACAGAGATATCAGTAATGATTTTAACTTAGAGCGTGTGACCCCACCTATGGAAGAAGAAAGGAACCATGGCATGAGAAAAGACGCCAACCACACAGTGGAACCACACATTTATTATTAATACATTATTAATTTTTTAAATCAAGTACGTATTTTGTTAAAAGGTTAATTTTTATTAAAAACTTACTTCTGTGTCTTTTTTGCAACGGAAATCCCCCATAGTCCTTGCTTTTTAAGAGCGTCTTTCTTGTCCCAATACATCATCATCATCATCCGTAATCCCACAAGGTGAAAAATCCCCACAAACCATAAAAGAATGGGGAAAGTTTTTGAAAGTGGGTAACTCACCGACATCAGGTAATCAATGGGATAAAGGCACAGGCAAATCACCCCCATTTTGGGAAGGACGGGAATGATCCCAGAGACTTTTCCATTGCGCAGCTCCGCAATATCTGATCCCATGAGCCCAAGAACGCCTGTGGTCATTAAAATGAAGACGATAAAGTACTTTAAAATAAAATGTGGCGGATAGGTCACAAACTGCCAGCCATTTTTTAAAATAAAGGTAATTAAAAACGCAATCCCCACGCCGCAGACATCCAAAAAGTAAAGTGAGTAATGATTTGGATCGCTGGTGTGTTCTAATTTGCTATGATCTATTTTTACTGGTTCCATCCTTGAAATACTCCTTCTGATCCTAACATTTCTTCAATACGCAAGAGTTGATTATACTTTGCGATGCGGTCCGTTCTAGACGCCGACCCTGTTTTAATTTGCCCTGTATTTAACGCAACGGCCAAATCCGCAATGGATGTATCCTCAGTTTCCCCTGACCTGTGGGACAAAATAGACCGGAATCCATGACGGTGGGCATATTCAGTGCATAAAACCGTTTCGGTTAGTGTTCCAATTTGGTTGGGCTTGACCAAAATAGCATTGGCGGATTTTCGGGTAATTCCGGTTTTCAATCGCTCGATATTTGTGACAAATAAATCATCCCCCACGATTTGAACTTTATCGCCCAACGTCTTGGTTAAATGCTCAAACCCTTCCCAATCATCCTCAGCAAGGCCATCTTCAATGGACAAAATGGGATAAGCGCCGGCCAATTCCTGATAGAAGGCTGTCAAACTTTCTGACGTGAATGATTTGCCTTCTAATGTATAAATGCCATCTTTATAAAGCTCATTTGCCGCAACATCAAGTGCAAGACCGATGTCTTTTCCAGGGGTAAACCCTGCTTTTTCTATGGCTGATGTAATAAACTCAAGTGTTTCTTTTGTGGAGGATAAATGGGGTGCAAATCCACCTTCATCACCCACGGCGGTTGAAAATCCTTTTGCCTTTAAAGCACTAGAGAGTGTGTGAAAAACCTCAACGCCCCACCTTAGAGCCTCACGGAAAGATCCGGCGCCATGGGGAACGATCATGAATTCTTGGATATCCAGGGGATTGTTCGCATGGGCTCCTCCATTGATAATGTTCATCAGCGGTATGGGCAGGCGTCTTGCGGATAACCCTCCGATATAACGATATAAGGGTAGTTCCAGCTCATTTGCGGCCGCCTTTGCTGTGGCCAGGCTTAAGGCCAAGATCCCATTTGCCCCGAGTTTTGCTTTGTTTGGCGTACCATCAATTGCAATGAGCGTTTGATCTAAAATGGCTTGGTCTTGTGCCTCAAATCCAACGATGGCCTCAAAAACGTCATTGTTTAATAAATCAACCGCCTTTAAAACGCCTTTTCCTTTATATCTATGTTGGTCGCCGTCCCGAAGTTCAACGGCTTCGTGTGATCCCGTGGATGCGCCGCTTGGGACAGATGCCCTTCCTGTAAATCCACTTTCCAGGAAAACATCCACCTCTACGGTTGGATTGCCTCTGGAATCAAGAATTTCTCTGGCGTGGATATCAATAATTTCTGACATGTAAACTCCTTCATAATTGTGTAGGTGTGTTGCGTAAAAAGCACATATAATTTAACTCTTTGTTAATCAATATCTCTCATTTTTAATATATATCATGGTCAAGATAATAGGCCAAATGATAAATAACAATAATAATATAGAGAGGTCTACAATGATTCAATTTTCTAAATCTGGGATAAAGCTTGCCTTGCTCGCTTTCATCTTTTCTGGAACTGGGGTAAAAGCCCAGAGCATTGCAACAGTTGATGCTGCTAAATCAAAAGCAGGAGCACAAGCTGCCGCGGATCATACAGTTGTTGCTGCAAAAACAACCGCCGTTGCTGGGAAAAAGGCAACCGCAAAGCCAGCTGATGCACATGCGCATCATCACCACCATAAACATCACGCACACAAGCACCACGACAAGCATGCACATCATGCAGCTGCTCCTGTGGCTGAAAAGCATGAACCAAAAATTATGGTTGAAGTTCATGGACAAATCACACCTGAAGTTGCCTTTGTGAGCAATCTCAAGCCTGAAGGAAATAAAAATCTTCAAGGGGTATAATTTTGGATGGAACAACGCCCAGGTTAACTTCAAACCGATTGTTAAAACAGATTCTAGTTTTGTTTTTTCAGCAGTTGCGCGTTTGGATGTAACGGCTATGACAAGTCTTCCAACCGCAGCTGTTAACGGTCCTGTTACAGCAAACACTCCATCGCCCTTTGCTAAATTTACACGCCTTTATGCGCAGATTGACAGCGATTATGGAAGAATTCAGTTGGGTAATCTTTACGGTCCTCAAGTTATGCAAATAGAAGGTGTTTGGTCAGTATTTTATGGTGGGTATGAAAGTCTTGACCGCATTTATAACCCATACAACTTCTTATCACAACTGTCATTGTTGCCAAAGGGAGTTTATACAAGTATTTCTGGATCCATGAACTATTTTAACAGTGTGGGTGGCGTTTCCACAGATCCAGCTAGATCAAATAAAATTGTTTATGAATCTCCTTCTTTTGGTGGATTTAAACTTTCCGCAATGTTTTCACCAAGAGTAGATGAAGTCGGCAGCACTTTCAGTTATACAAATAATGCTATTGCCACTCCATCAGCTTCTAGGGTTCAAAATTCCTGGTTTATCGTTCCATCTTTTAAACGAAAGCTTGGCAATGTTGAATTGAGCTTGATGGGAAGTTATGGACAAGGAACAGCGGTTACGAGTGATGGTTCAGCGCATGAAGCTGATACTCATCAAGATCCAAAATTGTGGAATGTTTCTGGTGGAATTAAAAGTATGGGATTTGAACTTGGTGGAGCTTATTCAAACACTGGGACATCTTTGCTTTCCAAGGATCAAATCAATGCGAAAATGGATGCTGGTTCTGGATGGAACGTTGCCGCAGCCTATAACTTTTCAAAAGCAAAAATTGGTGTTGCGTATATGTCAACAAGAGTTGGCGTTGCGGACAAAGATTTCGTTGGTTTGAATGCTTGGACTGTCTATGCAGATTATAAGCTGGCAGATGGTGTAAAAATTCTCATCAGTGAAAATTACATCACAGGTCAACAAGCAACCACAGACGCAGGAGCAGTCAATCTAGGAACTACTCTTGATGTTCTTAAAACCGCAGGTGACACAGCCGCCAATGTTCTTTTCATTGGTCTTGACATTAAGTTTTAATTCAATCTCATAACTTATAATCAAAAGCCCTCATCACTTTCGAGGGCTTTTTTTATGCCTATTTTCCAGTGACAACGTCAGTATGTCCGATGAACTTTAAATGATAATTCGCCTTATTCTTTTCAAGAGAATCCAGAGCCAATTCGTGGGAATCTGAAAATTCGAAAAAGTCCAAATGTTCGTCTCGAATAAACTTTTCCTTTGCCATGCCTTCGACCATGGTTTTTAGGCCATTCCAGTATCCTTTATGATTGAGAAAAACAATGGGTTTTGTATGCAGGGCCAGTTGCTTCCAGGTTAAAATCTCGAAGGTTTCATCCAATGTTCCAAAGCCGCCCGGCAAAACAATAAACCCTTGCGAAAGCTCAAACATCTTTTGCTTACGTTCATGCATCGTTTCTACAATGTGAAGTTCTGTGATGTGCGGATGCCCAATTTCCACATCATGAAGATGTTTTGGGATGATGCCGATGGCATTGCCTTTTTCTGACACAGCGCCGTCTGCAACCGCTTTCATAAGCCCAATATTCCCGCCTCCATAAACCAAAGTAATGCCTTTTTTTGCAAGAAGGGCCCCCAGTGAAAAAGCCATTTCCACATAACTTTTATCGCATCTGGTCGATCCGCCACAATATACGCCCAATGATTTAAACATGTCTATTTCTTCCTTTCGTTAAAAGTGTCCAACTTTTATTCAAACAGATTAGTCTAAAGAAATGGTTAACAAAAGCGTTACAAGTATTGTTTTGTTGTTTTTTAAACTCACCACAATTTTTCCTCCTACACTTTTCGAGCCCGGATCCACCTCCAGGCGCTCACATCCGCTTACGTGAAATTCTCGCTTTATACAGCTCCTCTTTGTAACTTTATCCTGTGCCAGTGGCAAAAGAGGGTAGGATTTTGGGTCTTTAGGTTGAGAAAAGCCTTCCGTGCCTTGTTCCAGACCCCTCTGCTCTTGCTTTTCCGCAACTGCTTATGTAGAGCAGTTGATGGGGGAGTTGATTTATATTTAAGAAGACATTATCCGTTTTAAATAAACGCCCGTGTGGCTTCCTTTATTTTTAATAATCGTTTCAGGCGTGCCGGTGGCAACGATTTTGCCGCCGCCGTCTCCGCCTTCGGGGCCAATATCAATGACCCAGTCTGCGGTTTTGATGACATCTAGGTTATGTTCGATCACAACAACTGTATTGCCTTGGTCAACAAGGCGGTGGAGGACCTCGAGGAGCTTTCCAACGTCGTGGACATGAAGGCCGGTTGTGGGTTCGTCTAAGATATAAAGGGTTTGTCCCGTGGCTCTTCTTGCAAGCTCTTTGGCAAGCTTAATACGCTGGGCTTCACCGCCTGAAAGGGTGGTTGCCCGCTGGCCCACATGGATGTATTCAAGTCCCACATCCATGAGCATGGAAAGTTTGGTCTTCAGGGAAGGGACATGGTCAAAGAATTCAACCCCTTCTTCAACGGTCATATCCAGGATATCTGAAATGGATTTATCGCGGTATTTAACTTCCAACGTCTCCCGGTTATATCTTTTGCCCTTGCATTGGTCGCATTCCACGTAAACATCGGGGAGAAAATGCATTTCAATCTTTAAAACGCCATCGCCCTCGCAGGCTTCACATCTTCCGCCTTTCACGTTAAAAGAGAACCTTCCGGCACTATACCCACGGGCCTTGGCCTCTGGAAGGGCGCAAAACCATTCACGAATTGCGGTAAAGGCCCCAATATAGGTTATGGGGTTGGATCTTGGCGTCCTTCCAATGGGGGATTGGTCAATATCGATCACTTTATCAATACATTGAATTCCCAAAAGTTGATCATAAGGCCCTGGCTGGTCGGACGTTTTATTTAATGTTTTGTGCACGGCTTTATAAAGGGTCTCAATAATCAGGGACGATTTTCCTCCCCCGGAAACGCCGCTGATCGCCACAAATGTTCCCAGGGGAATTTTCACATCGACATTTTTTAAGTTATTCAAACGGGCGCCTTTAAGTTCGAGAAATTCCCCCGTTCCCTTGCGGCGTTCTTTGCGCACGGGAATGGACATTTTTCCAGACATATATTGTCCTGTGATGCTGTCAGGATGATCAAAGACATCTTGAGGGGATCCTGCGGCAATGATATTTCCGCCAAATCGTCCAGCTTTAGGTCCCATATCAATCAAGAAATCTGCCGTGCGAATGGAATCTTCATCGTGCTCCACCACAAGAACCGTATTTCCTAAATCCCTGAGTTTTTTCAATGTTTCTAAAAGCCGATCATTGTCCCGTTGATGCAGACCAATGGAGGGCTCATCCAGAACATAAAGAACCCCTGTCAGCCCAGAACCAATTTGGGACGCCAAACGAATTCTCTGGCTTTCACCGCCAGAAAGTGTCCCCGAAGACCTAGAAAGGCTCAAATAATGAAGCCCCACATTGACCAAAAAGCTGAGTCGATCCCGGATTTCTTTTAAAATACGCGCGGAAATTGTTTTTTGTTTTTCCGTTAAATGAGCATCCAGCTCTTGCGCCCAATCGTAGGCCTTTTGAATGCTCATTTGTGTGATGAATCCCAGGTGAAGCCCCGCAATTTTAATGGCCAGAGCTTCGGGTTTCAAGCGGTGCCCCTGGCATTCTTCGCATAGTTTCGATGTTTGATAATCGGCAAAATTTCCGCTTTCAAATGGGTCGCTTGCTTCCTTCCACCGGCGTTCCAAATTGGGAATCACCCCTTCAAATGGCTTGTTGGAGGTGTGGTCAGAATAATGACCTTTCAAATCAAGCTTAATGCTTTCTTTCCCCGTGCCATACAAAATGGCTTTTTGAACATCCAAGGGGAGTTTTCTAAATTCAGTTTTCGGGTCACATTTATAATGTTTCAGGACCGATTCTAAAAGCGTTAAATAAAATCCAGACGTTGACGCGGCCCAGGGTGCAATGGCGCCATCTAAAATGCAAAGGCTGGGGTCGGGAACAATCAGCTTGATATCAAACACAATTTTTTGCCCAATCCCATCGCACGCAGGGCAGGCGCCAAAGGGGTTATTAAACGAAAAAAGCCGGGGCTCAATTTCATCAATGGTAAACCCGGATTCGGGGCAGGAGAATTTTGCTGAAAATGTATTGCGCGCCCCACTATCTGCATCTTCTGTGTACAATAATCCATCCGAAAGCTCGATTGCTTTTTCAATGCTGTCCGCAAGGCGCGTTTCTAAGCCAGTTTTAACCACAAGTCTGTCCACCACAACTTCAATTGTATGTTTCAAATTTTTATTGAGCTCTGGAATCTCATCCACATCATAAAGCTCGCCGTTGACTTTAACGCGTTGAAATCCTTTTTTCTTCACGCCATCAATCTCTTTTTTAAATTCACCTTTTTTACCTCTGGCAATGGGAGATAGGAGTAAAATTCTTGAATTTTCAGGAAAGGACATGATTTTATCCACCATTTGAGAAACAGTCTGGGCTTCAATAGGCAGGCCCGTTGCGGGGGAATAGGGGATGCCGATGCGGGCAAAAAGCAGGCGTAAATAATCATAAATTTCCGTCACAGTTCCAACGGTAGACCGGGGGTTTTTCGACGTTGTCTTTTGCTCAATGGAAATGGCAGGAGACAATCCTTCAATGGAATCCACATCGGGCTTTTGCATAAGCTCCAAAAACTGGCGGGCATAGGACGATAAACTCTCCACATATCTGCGCTGCCCTTCGGCATAAATCGTATCAAACGCCAGCGAAGACTTCCCAGAACCGCTCACCCCCGTGATCACCACCAGCTTATCCCTTGGAATATCAATGGATACATTCTTTAAATTCTGTTCCCGCGCACCACGTATTTTAATAAAATCGATCATTTGACTCACTCTTAAGATTTTAACAATTATTAAAATTTATACCTGATAACGCGATCATAAAGCAACATGAATTCGCAATGCGCGGAAGCAAAAAGTTTTTCAAAATAAACCGTTCCTTAACCTTTATCTCCTATGATTCTTATAAAGGAAATCATGGGAGATAAAAATAAATGCGTCATATTACAGCGCTGATCTTGGCCACAACGGCTTTAACGTTTGAACTGAGTGCACTCGTGGCAACGCAAAATGTCCCCATGGTGAAAAACCCGATGAAAGCTCCTGAATTTACAAAAATGGATGCGAGTCATTCGAAAATGGCGCTCCCCCGGGAGGTTTTAAAGGGACAAGTGGATATTTCAAAGACGGAAAAACTTCTCTCCATCACAGCCAAAACAGATTTCACGTATGTGGATTTTATGCTGGCGGGAAAGGGGCGTAATATCGTGACCGAAAAAGATGCGCATATTAAAATTGAGCAGCCAAAGAGAGGGACGTTTTTAGCAAATTTTGGTAATTTTAACGACTCCAAACTTGCCCTCCACAAAGGCACCATCACCGCAAAACAAGGCCATTTGGTCATGGCGAACCCCGCTGGATTCATGTTTGAAGACGGCTCAAAAGTCGATGTTGCAAGGCTCACGGTCCTGGTTGGGGGGAAAGTGGAGGTGGATTCTGGGAACAATATTCACATGCACACCATATCTCACCCCGACGCCGTATTTATAAACCAAGGCGACATCTCGTTGTCCGATGCCGGCCTTTCCTCGTTCGTTGCCCCCCACATGGCCCATTTTGGTAAAATTATCGCCAGCAAAGGCAATGTCCAACTGCGCGCAGGGGTTGTGGGTGTAGATTTGTATGGCGATGGCAACATTCTTATTGAAACGCAGGAGACAGATTTAAAAGAAGCCGAAATGTTAGCCCAGGAGCACTTGGGAGACCAAGGCCTATATTTGCTTTCTGGAAAACAAGGCCTAGATATCATCAAAAGCGCCGTGAACACACCCAATACCACCACCCACGCCCACATTCAAGGCAGCGATATCATCATCGGCGGGCCGGTTGTGGCGTTGAAGAAGACGGTGGTTGTGGCGTCCACTCCCCAAAAAGAAGGCGGCAGAGTCAAACTCGAGGGCAAATTTATCACCGTAGACAAAACCTCCACCATCAATGCTAGCGGCGCAAACACAGGAGGCAGAATCCTCATCGGCGGAGACTTCCAAGGAAACCTTGAAAAACACGCCTTTAAAGGAAACCCCGGAAACCTCACCCCCCATGGCGACTTCACCATCAATTCCAAAAACAACGCCCACAGCGTTGTCATCGAAGACGGCGCCAAACTCACCGCCACAGGCGACAAGCAAGGCGGTCAAGCAATCATCTGGTCCGGCCAAAACAGCAACGATGGCAGCACAACCTACATGGACGGCCTCCTAACCCTCACCTCCCAAAACGGCACCGGCGGCGACTTTGAAATTTCCTCCAAAGGACAGCTCACCGTCCCCTTCAAACAACTCTCCACAGTAACCGACACCACCTCGTCCACCCCCCCCTATACACTTGAAATTTCAGAAAAATTACTCATCAACAAAAACCACGCATCCGACATAAACCATGGTATCAGACTCTGGGACCCCGCGCATTTGGTGTTTGCAACAACGGGGACAGCAATCACAATACCATGGGATAGCTCATCTTTTACTGCAGGAACAGATGGAGTGAATGTCGCCAGAGTTGGAGCAACAAATGATTTTAGCGTAGGACAAAACAGTGTTGTAGATACTCAAGTCTCCTGGATGAACCCCTCCAGCATCACAGCCGGCGATACCTACGCAGTCGATGGATGGATCGTTGTGGCAAGTCCAATAGCCTCTGTTGGCTCACCATTAGCCGGAAACCTCACCCTTCAAGCCACACAAGGCATCCGGGTGAACGCAGGCATGACCGTCACTGGAGACCTCACCCTTACAACCGAATCTAGTGGAGGAATTTATATAGATAGTGCAGTTTCAGCTGGAAACATGACCTTAAATGGAAATACTGACGGTTGGGTTTATACAAGCGCGGCATCGTCTTTAACAACCACAGGACTTTTGAGCGTGACTTCAACAGGATGGAGTGGATCGCCAAATGAATGGGGAATAGAATTCGCGGGAAATATTTCTGCAGGGTCTATGATAATAAATGCAAGTAATCAAGCGGGTATATTGTCAGATCAGGGCTCGTCTATTACCGTAACCGGAGATTTAACGGCCAATTCAATTGGTTATCAAATACGGTTTGACGGAGGTGTGTCTGCGTCCGGTAACATGAATTTAAATACTGATGCTCAAATATACATTAATAATTCTCTTTCTGCTGGCAGCATCATGCTGGCAACTCCTTCAGGAAATATAATAGGATCAAACAAGTTAACAACATCTTCATTAACGATGCAGTACAATAGTGCGCATATTTTAGTGCAAACTGATATTAACACAGCCATTGGGCTTTTGAGTAATCACGCTCAGAATGCCGGAGCTGTTTCTTTGGGATTCATTTCAGCCGATGTTTTAACCCTTACCTCTGCAATTGATTTTAAAGGCACGACAGGTACTCCTTTTACAAACAATCAAAACATAAGCCTTGGCGGAACGAGGATCTCGGGGCTAAATGGTACAAATACACTCACTAACCTTGCCGCCTTAACCCTGGCCACGCCAACAGGAACAGCTATGTCTCTTTATAACACCGGACAAGCTGCAGCATCTGGCGTTTTTAATTTCTCCGACGCTACTTCTGCTGCAGGCACGAGTATCCCTTTAACCTTCCAATCGGGTGGAAATTTAACCATTGCAGCAGCTCTTCCGAATGTTAGCAACCCTCTAACCTTCATCAGCACAGGGGCCGGGAACATAGCCGTTGCGAACAGCATCACATCTTCGTCTTCCATCACTTTAAATTCAGCAGGGGCGATTACTGGCACAGGAAAACTTACCACACCTTCCTTAACCCTCCAATACACCGGCGCAAAGTCTCTGGCACAAAATGATTTAACATCAGCCCTTACACTTTTGAGCAACGCATCAACCCTAACCTCTCTTGGATTTTCAACAAGTACTGGGGATCTAACGGTGGGCTCTGATGTTGATTGGACTAAGCTTTCAGGGGTGCCTACAAACTTGAATTTCAGTTTGATTTCTGCCGGGGTTTTGGGCTTGCCTTCAACACTCACAGGCAGAGGAAATGGAAATTTAACTTTATCGTCGTCGGGGGATATTGGAAGTTCAGGTATACCTTTAAATATCACTATCAAAGGAAGCCTGTCCATCCTCAATGCAACCAGTGCCTATATCAACTCAGCCGCTGACCTCTCCTTAGGGAGCATTTTACATGCATCGGGTTACCTTGTCCTCGCGTCTTCTGGAGCTATTCATTTGACCGGCACGGGCGGAGCTGGAAGTGCGGTGGGTATTGGAACCACAGGAATTTCATTATCTGCCACAAATATCACCCTCAATGCCCCAACCGTCAATCTAACCGGCATCGGTTGCTCTGGTGATGTTGGTAAAAATGGTTATGGAGAGGGTTCCGGCGGCTCTGGTGGAGCCGGGATTTCTTTTACGGCAAGCAATAGTTTTACCATCAATGCCACAACAGCCAATCTAACCGGCACGGGTGGCCTTGGTGGAAATGGTGGTGTTGTGTAACTCTTATTTCCATAATATTATTCAGTAACATTTTGCACATCAATAAAGACACTTATTGTCAAGTCAACTTGTTCTCCTTTATCCACTTAGTGATA
>CAIYWZ010000018.1 GCA_903930075.1 uncultured Alphaproteobacteria bacterium
AAATTTTTAGGGCGCTTTACAAAGAACATCAAACGATTCTCAAGGGTGATGTTTTAGACAGGGATGAAAAAGAACATTTCAACAAAATCATCTATGAACAAATCGATGATCCCACGAAGTTGGCGATGTCTTTGAGTCATTTGATGCGTTATGTCCATAAATATTATGGCACTGCGCCCATTGTTCTCCTGGATGAATACGACACGCCGCTGCAGCAGGCCTACCTGAAAGGGTATTACGATAAAATGATCGAGTTTATGCGGGTTTTGCTCGGGAGCGCGCTTAAAGACAACAGTGATTTGAGCAAAGCGGTGCTCACAGGGATCACGAAAATATCCCAGGAAAGCCTGTTTTCGGGGCTCAATAATATCAAAGTCTACTCTCTTTTGGAAAAAAACTACGGCCAGTATTTTGGGTTTACGGAAGAAGAAGTGATTTCCATGTTGCCCGAAGGGTTTAAAATTGAGCCCATCCGGGAGTGGTATAATGGCTACCAGATTGGAAATTACAAACTTTACAACCCCTGGTCGATTATCAATCACCTGGCAGATGGGGGCGACCTGCAATCCTACTGGGTTCACACCACGGACAATGAATTGCTGTTGAGCATCGTTGGGAATGCGCCCGATGAGTTTGAAGAAACCTTGAAAAATCTTGTTCAAGGAATTCCTCAAAAACAAATGATTGAAAAGAACATGACTTTTAAATACCTGGATAAAAACGCAGATGCCATTTGGACGCTGCTGCTCCATGCGGGTTATTTAAATGTCTTGTCCTATGAAAAACATGATGATTTAGGCGTCAACGCCACCATTGCCATTCCCAACAGGGAAGTCATGGAGATTTATGGCAAGATGATCAAGCTGTGGTTTTTTAAAGATGGCACAAGCTTTAAGTCCTATCTTGCCATGATGGAGGCCTTAGAAACGGGAGATATTGCAAGGTTCGAGCGGGAAATCCAGGGGTTTATTCAAATGACGGCGAGTCATTTTGATTTTGATAAAAACACCCCAGAAAAGGTTTTTCACGCCTTTATGATGGGGATTTTCATGGGGCTGCGTGACCATTATACCATTGATTCGAACAGAGAATCAGGCGATGGGCGGCCAGATCTTGTGTTGATTCCAAAAACTCCGGGGAAACAGGGGATTATTTTGGAATTTAAGGTATCAAAGAAGAAATCTGAGCTTGAAACCGTGGCAGAGAAAGCCCTTGCCCAAATCGAGGAAAAAGAATATCTCCGCAAATTCGAACCCGGAACCCCCATCCTGTGCATCGGCATGGCGTTTTATAAGAAACATATGAAGGCAGCGTCTAAGGTTTTGATTTAAATTTCTCACCCGCACGCTTTTCTCTCTCTCCCCAGCATCAAACTCTTAAGGGAGAGCTCTTTTCCTCTTCATCAACTCTTAACCCAACGTTTTGATGCATATCTTCCATAGATTATTTGAACTATAAGTGCACGCCCAGCTTTATTAAAGACTCTCGAGCTAAGTTTCTCATCGATTCTTCCTGAGCAGTTTCAAAAATAGAAAGATAAGTTTCTATTATTTCATGATTAAAGTCTCCTCCCATCTTCAACAAACCAGCTCGAGCTAATTTTTTTTCATCTATTGTCCGAGCCGTCTCATAGATAGAGAGGTAAGCTTTTCCCGCTTGTGATTTACCCTTATCTCCCAATTTGGCTAAAATCTCTGCGAATTCTACTCTATCTTGAGCGCGAAACCGCTCATCCATGGCGATTAATTTTATAAATAATCGTTTATCTTGAAGGACATGTCTAGGCTCTTTTAACATAGAACGCACCATATCCAAGGCATTTGGATGGGAGAGAATTTGCTCAACCTTCTTTGGTGCGCAACTCAAAGGAAACGTGAAGTAGGGAAGATCTAAATGCGCATTGATGTCGTCTGCTACAAACAAAAGGCTCAAATGCTCTTGGGCTTTCCTGAGCTTCTCATTCCAACTGATATTTTCCACCAAAGACCAATGATTCAGGTGATTTGTGGCTTGCGTAAGCTTCTGATTCCAATGCTTATACCAAGATTTATTGAACCGATTTATGCCAAAGATATCAGGAAGTCTTGAATAAGTAAAAATATTCAACATGAGATCGTCAGACATATCCTTAATGGTTGTCACAGGAGCAGCAATCCCAGTTGCAATCGTCGAAACAGGCAGAGCTTCCTCAATTTCACCGCTGCCGATGATCGCAGTGTGATTTGAAATCACTGGTCCTAAAAATATGTAACGTAATCTTTGTTTATTTTCAACCGTGTGTTTGGGACAGTTTAACAGATTACTTAGCCTATCCCAGGAATGCTGATGGGAGAAAATTTGAGCAATCTTTTCTGGTGCATAATCAAACAGACGACTGAAGTTGGAGCTTTTTAAATCCGCGTTGATATCTCCCAACAAAGACAAATGATTCAGGACACCCATAGCCGTTTTAATTTTCCGATTCCATTCCTTACTAAGAGATTTGTTGCGCGCAATCTCAGGGAAAGGTAAATAGGTGAAAATTTCCCAGATGGTCTGCTCATCCATCAGATGCGCAGCAGTTTTAGCCCCCGAAACTGGGAGTTCTTCACCAAGTTCTCCGCTGCCCATCACCACTGTGTGACTAAAAATAAGTGAGCTTAAAAGTAGTCGACGTAACTTTTTCATGAATTCAATTACTTCCTTAAATATCACAAGCAATTCCCCATGAATCACTCTTTAAATTACATATAAGGGATCAATGAATAATTTTCAATATAATTATGCACTCATGTAGGCGCAAAAAAGTAAAGTCATTTTAATGCAAAAAATAAAAGTTAAGATTTGGGCGTTTTAAGGGGGAAAAATAAACAAAGATTTCAATGACATATCGATAGGGATTCCCTTATTCGTCATTTCTTGTTATAGTTACCCATTAAATAAAAAAATTTTGGAATCAATAATAGGACGTGTGTTATTGCCCCAAATCTTAACTTTACTTTTTTGCGCCTACACCCTTTGTTTTTTCCTTGAGTTTTACCCAAAAAAAAGCTATTGATGTTATCAATTAAGATTTATAAAGGAGAACCTTCCAATGTTAGAAAATTTGAAAAATCAAGATCTGCCTCTTTATGAGATGATGATGCACGAAAAAGGGCGTCAGGAGAGCCACATTGAGCTGATTGCTTCGGAAAACTTTGTGTCTAAAGCTGTTTTAGAAGCTGCGGGCTCAATTCTAACCAATAAATACGCCGAAGGATACCCTGGCAAAAGATATTATGGCGGATGCGCATTTGTGGATGAGGTGGAGAGCTTGGCCATAGAGCGCTTGAAAAAACTCTTTGGCGCAAAGTTTGCCAATGTGCAGCCCCATTCGGGAGCCCAGGCCAATTTTGCGGTGTTTTTTGCCCTCCTTTCCCCAGGAGATACGTTTTTAGGCATGGATTTGGCAGCTGGCGGTCATTTAACCCACGGATCGCCTGTGACGGTGAGCGGGAAATGGTTTAAGCCGGTGAGTTACCACGTGGACCCCTTCACCCATTTGATTGATTACGATCATGTACGAAAGCTGGCCCTGGAACACAGGCCAAAGCTTATTATTGCGGGCGGATCGGCCTACCCCAGAGAAATTGATTTTGCCCTGTTTCGCAAAATTGCCGATGAAATAGAGGCCTATTTGATGGTGGATATGGCCCATTTTTCAGGACTTGTGGCTGGAAAAGCCTACCCTAGCCCGGTCAAACATGCCCACGTGATCACCAGCACCACCCATAAGACACTCCGGGGACCAAGGGGCGGCATTATCCTTTCAAACGATGAAGCCATTGCCAAAAAAATTGACTCGGCCATCTTTCCAGGGGCCCAAGGCGGGCCGCTCATGCACATTATTGCCGCAAAAGCCGCTGCATTTCAAGAAGCTCTAGAGCCTTCCTTTCAAGAGTATGCCCAAATGGTTGTGCGCAATGCAAGGAGCCTGTCCCAAGCCCTTTATGACCGTGGGTTTTCCATCATTACAGGGGGCACCGATAGCCACCTTGTTTTGGTCGATGTCACCTCCAAGGGGACAAATGGAAAAGAGGCCCAAAATTACCTTGAATCCTTAAACATCACCTGCAATAAAAACACCATTCCCTTTGATGACCTCAGCCCAAAAATAACTTCTGGCATTCGCTTAGGCACGCCCGCGTTTACCACCCGGGGCTTTCAAGAGTGGGAATTTGGAAAAGTGGGAGATTTGATCGCAGATGCCCTGGAAAATCAAGGGGATCTTGCAACCGAAACCGTCATACGGGAAAAAGTTGCAAACTTGACATCCAGCTTTCCCTTAACGTATACATAAAAAGAGAAAACCTTATGAAAATTTCAAGACGAACAGCCGCAAGGTATGGCGCCATACAAGCCTTGCACCAATTGGATTTGCGCGGCGAAAACATCAAAATCCTCATGCATGAATTTGAGGAACATTTCTTAAATACCAAACCCGAAGACGGTGAAGATACCGATCTTAGACACGCAGACAGAGCTTTGTTTGAAACCCTGGTGGAAGGGGTTGCCGGAGAAATAGAGGATCTGAAGGGCCTCGTGGAGCCCCATCTGGTCGCCCCCTGGACCTTTGACCGCATGGACCCAAACCTGCGTTGGATTTTATTGCTGGCAACCTATGAACTCTTGCGCATGCAAGAACTCCACTCCTCCATCATCATCAACGAATACATCAACGCCACAAAAGCCTTTGCCTCCCCTAAAGAGGCGCCTTTTGTCAATAATGTGCTCGATAAAATTCTCAAAATCTTAAGACCCGTTGTAGGGGAACAATAGTTCTTTTTTTGAGTCTAATTCCCCAGGTGCCATAAGAAAACTAAGATAGACCAATGACATAGTTCAATATATGGCATAAGGGACAAACGCTTTTGCAAGGACAAAAATGTGTGTGACTCAAAATATTTTTTTTCATTAACGATTTATTCATCTTTTTTTGGGAAAATAATAAGGATGAAATTGGACGAATAAGGAGAAAATAGATGAAAAATTGGTAACTATTCACCACCCCCCCGACCTGTCATCTTCATGGGTGAGCCTCTGAGATCCCCCTTCCCTTCCCCAATGCACTCCCGGTTTTTACATGGATCAAGAGAGCTTGTGGAAGGGTTCTTTTTGGGTATCGTACATTGTATTTCTGAAATTACGACAAGGGAGATTTCCAAAACTAAAGTTTTGAAGATGACTGCGGTGGGGGGGGGTAGTGAATAGTTACATAAGCTTAAAACAAATGAGGACATGTGATGATACAAAGCCCCATCAACCCAGGCGATTTGGGAAAACTCGGGATTTTGTGCCAAGCATCAAAACAAATACCCCGTTATTTTTTTAACATTTAAAGATGTGAAGCCAGACAATTTTAAAGGACAGAAACTGTTAAACTTCCACAAGAAGGATTTATAAATAAGGGACAAACCCCATGCTAGGAGGCGATTCATGCAAAATGGGGATGGCATATCAGCCCAGTTTCAGGATGCGCACATTGCAAGAAAAAAGCCACGGAATATTTAAGCGAAGCAGAAAAATGAATAACAAATTTACACACTTATTTGGACAGACTCTTTTTCTCAGGAAAACCCTGTGGCAAAACTTGTGCCCTGGTGGAAATCTCCTGTAGATAAAAATATGGAAAAACATTTAATGTTTGCAGACAAGGGGCATTTTGATTTAATTTTGACATTGATGGTGGATCAGAAAATAAAAAATAAATCTGGACAAACGCCTCTTTTTGCGGCCGTAGCCAAGGGAAAAATAGAAATTGTGGAGGCTTTGTTGAAAGCATCTGGAATTGATGCGAATGAGGCGAATCTGGATGATGGGTACACGCCTCTTTTAGCGGCCGCAGCCAGGGGTAAAATAGAAGTTGTGGAGGCTTTAGCATCTGGAATTGATGTGAATAAGGCAGATCATAATGGACGAACGCCTCTTTTTATGGCCGCATTCTTGGAAAAAACAGAAGCTGTGAGAGCTTTATTAAAAAAACCTGAAATTGATGTGAATCATGCAAACATAAATGATGAGACACCTCTTTTTGCGGCCGCAGCCAAGGGTAAAATAGAAGTTGTGGAGGCTTTATTGAAAGCATCTGGAATTGATGTGAATAAGGCAGATCATAATGGACGAACGCCTCTTTTTATGACCGCATTCTTGGGGAAAATAGAAGCTGTGAAGGCCTTGTTGAAAGCACGTGGGATTCATGCGGATAAGGCAAATAAACAGGAGAAAACGCCTTTTGATATCGCAAAAGAGAAAAACTACACAGAAATTGTAAATATTTTACACTCACATTTTATAGATCATAAACAAACAGGAAAGCGCGAAAGCTCCAACAGTCCAGAAAATAACGCCAAAAAAAAACGCGGGGGTTAGAAAATGAATGGTCGATAGGATTTATAAAGACTTCTGACGTTTTCTCACACTCGATGAGGGAATTCCGGCTTCTTCCTGGTATTTGGCAACGGTTCTTCTGGCAACTTTGATGCCTTGATTGTTGATCATAACGGTCAAATCCTCGTCGCTGTAGGGTTTTTTAAGGGCGGCATTTCAAAACATAATTCCGGATTTTCTTTATAAATTAGCAACTTGTTAACTTTTTTATGCCATGATCCATGGTTGATAGGCCCTAAAACGAGGGTTAATTGTAGTGTTAGAGGTTATCCACTAATTACGTTGCGCAATTTTAGGCAATTTTTGACACACCCCTACGCAACGCTTCTATGCCCTAGCATAACGCGTCCCTCAAA
>CAIYWZ010000019.1 GCA_903930075.1 uncultured Alphaproteobacteria bacterium
GAGAAGCAATAGATGCATATAGACGTCAAGGCCAATACAATTGGTTCAGGTAATATCAAGAATAATACCTTTATTCCGGTTGTAAAGTTATTTTCAGTTTCCCAACATCAAACCCTTTGTTTTTAACCCTTCCAAGAATTCCTTCATATATTTTTTGATCCATCACAGGAGTCCGGCTTAGAATCCACAAATATTCCCGGTTTGGATGCCCCACAACGGCGTACGTGTAATCTTTGGCCAAATCAATGATCCAGTAATCCCCAAAAAATGGCCAAAAGAAACTTACCCGAAGTTTAGAATTTGTGACCGTATCCACAACTTCCGCCACGCCTGTTGCGATGGATTCTTCCCCGTCCAATTTATGTTTAAAACATTTATTCACCACACGAACGCCGCCTTCAGGCTTTAAGCTATAATTGGCCGTTGTTCCAGTGCAATCTTTTTGAAATGAATTTGGAAAGCTTGCAATCTCATACCAAGTCCCCATATATTTTTCCACGTCCACATGGGGAACTGTTTCCAAAGGTTGGTACGTGTGGCTACAGCCTGCAATCAGTAATGACATAAGCAATATTTTGATCATCTTGAGGTCCTCCAATTTTTGTTGGGTTTGAGTTACTTTTAAGAAGTCTATCAGTTTTTTAAGGCCCTGTGTGATTTTTTTTTAAATCTTAACGGTTTGTAAACTTTTTCATGATACTCTTAAACCAAATGGAGTTTGAAGGGAAAAACCATGGACATTCGGCAAGAGATAAATGTTCTAATTGTTGATGATTATATCATGATGGTCAAAATTATGCGCAATTTGCTCACACAACTGGGATTTGAACATATTACCGAGGAAACAAATGCTTTTGCTGCCCTTGAGAAACTTCACAATCAGCCATTCCAACTCATTATCTCTGACTGGGATATGGAGACGATGAGTGGCCAGGATTTTTTAAATTCGGTGCGCCAGGATAAAACCTTAGGAGAAATTCCGCTGGTCATGGTCACAGATACCAGCAAGCTTGAATGCGCCCATGCCACAAAAGAAGCAGGTTCTGCCGCATATATTGTCAAACCCTTTAATATTCTCACCCTCAAATCAAAGCTTGTGGGCGTTTTGGGAGAGTTTTAAATTATCTTCTTCATAAAACTGAACAGCTGCGCGCATGAAATCAGCGGCCTTGGGATGCAGATCATCATAAACTTCTCTCAAAACAGGGTGCTCTGTATGAAACAAAATCATGTTTATGAAATTTTTCTGACTCATATGATGATATTTTCTCAAATTCGCGTAATATTTTTTTAAGAAAGACTGTGCTCGATCAGAAATTGGATCTATTTCCTCTTCAATAAGAGCCAAAAGTGTTTTTTTAAAAATTTCTCTCTCTTGGTCTTTATTTTTTTCTATTATCGCGCTATTTTTTATCCGAATGGTCATGGGGTATACTTTATTTATTTGGAGTTGTTAAAGTTCTGATATGTTCATCAATTTTTTCTATGAGTTTTTGATTATCAGAGATAATATGCATCAAAATATCTTTATGCCGTTTCAAAATAGCAAGTTCTTCATCTCCGTTATTTTCAATAATGATCATAATTTCACTTAATTCAATACCTAAATCTTTATAAAAAACGATCTCTTTCAAAAGCAAAAGCTGTTCTTTTTCATAATATCTATAGCCGTTTGAAGCTCGTCTAGCTGGTTTTAAAAGCCCAATTTTATCATAAAAATGAATCGTACTTATACTCACCCCAGATAACTGCGCCAAACTTTTTACTGTATATGACATTTTGCTCCTTATATTAAAACATAAATATTAAAAATTCTCTATATACGTTAGTGTATCATGTAACTTGAGGGTCAAGTTATTTTTATATGAATAAGATTTTTATAGTTATTTCTGATTCAAAGAATCAGTTGAATTTTTGATTTCAAGATCAATCTTGACGATAAGCTCTTGACTGTGAAGAATGGAATCAAGAAGAATTTGTTTTTGTTTTTGGAAAATCTGAACATTAACAGAAGAGTTTCCTTCCAAAAGAGTGCGAATAATGGAGAGTTCAAGACCAATTTCTTTATAAAAAAGAATTTTTTCTAAACGCAAAAAATGTTCTTCTTCGTAATACCTATACAAATTTTGACCACGTCTAGCTGGCTTTAAAAGACCAATTTCATCGTAAAAACGAAGGGTGCGAATGCTGATATTAAATGATTTAGTTAAATCTTTTATTGTGTAAGTCACCTTAAACACTTTCTTTACAATAGACAATTATCAGTTTTCATTTGTACAACATGACGTGATGTGAGTGTCAAGCACTTTTATTAAAGGCTTGTCCTTAAAAAATTTGGATGGATTCCGCAGGTCTTAACGAAACCGTTTATTAACACTTTCTTTACGTTTTTAAACTCACACTTCATCTCAACAGTGAACAAAGGAGAGGTTAAAAATATGTTTTATGTATTGATTGTAACTTTTATATTTTCCAGTGAAATTTATGCGATGGAGCAAAAAGAAGCTGGAATAAACACAGATGAAAAATCTCAAACTGTTCATCAATCATTCTTACAAGATCAAACCCCTCCCAAGACTCAAGAAGAAATTGCGGAAGAATCAAATAGATTTGTAGAAAATTTATTAGAAATCGCAAAAAAACAACAAGAGGATGAGCTCATGAGCATAAGCATCCAGCCAGATCCAATGGAAAAATATTTCAAATTACAGAAAGAGTATAAGGAACTTGAAAAGCTCATGATTGAAAATGGTGGAGGTGTTATAGAATATTCTAATGGTAAGATCACCTATTCCCCCGGTTTCTCATAAATAAAAAATTTCGCTGGCCTGCCTTCTGCAAGTCCTTTGAGTTCATACCTGGTTTGGGGCCAGTTTTGGGGGCGGTTTTCGTCTCCTGTTTCGAATTCGATGCCCCTGGTCAAGCCTTTTTCGGCCGCTAAATGCTCGGCGATCCAATGGATATAGTCAACATGATCACTGGCGGCGCGTAAAGCGGCACCTGGTTTCATGAGCTCTACGAGGCGTTTTAGGCTGTCTGTGTTGATGATCCGGCGCTTATTATGGCGTGCTTTGGGCCAAGGGTCTGGGAAAAGGATGAAGACGCCGTCTAAACACCCAGTAGGAAGTGCATCTAAAACGTCTCTAGCGTCACCATGGTGAATTTTTATATTTTTCAGGTGACCTGCGTCCATTTGCTTTAAAAGCGACCCTACGCCATTGATAAAGGGTTCACATCCCACAAAAAAATGACTCTCATGCTGTTTTGCCTGAAATGCCAGATGCTCCCCTCCCCCAAACCCAATTTCGAGGAAAAATGGAGAAGGGGGAACTTCTCCTAAAACGTAAGCCACTTGAGGCAAAAGAGTTTCCAAAAGAGCTTTTTTACTTTCCTTTAAGGGCCGTCCCTTTTGCCGACCATAAATTTTTCGAGATGTATAATCGGTCATGACGAATAATAGTTCCTCAAATCATCCACCAAATCGAGCTTTTCCCAGGAAAAACCACCGTCAATGTCAGGTTCTCTGCCAAAATGACCGTAGGCGGAGGTTCTGGCGTAAATCGGGCGCCTAAGCTTTAAATGCTCTCTGATGCCCCGTGGGGTTAAATCAACGCGCTCAGAAAGGAATTTCACCAAGGTTTGTTCATCCACAACCCCTGTTCCATGGAGATTTACATAAAGGGAGGTTGGTTTTGCAACACCAATTGCATAGGACAATTGAATGGTGCACTCATCGGACAACCCCGCCCCCACAATATTTTTGGCCAAATAACGAGACATATACGCCGCTGAACGATCCACTTTCGAAGGATCTTTCCCGGAAAATGCCCCTCCCCCATGGGGCGATGCGCCGCCATAGGTATCGACAATAATTTTACGCCCCGTAAGCCCCGTATCTCCATCGGGCCCGCCAATGACAAAACGGCCGGTGGGATTGACATAGAAATATTCCTCATCACACATCCACCCTTGGGGAATCACTTTATGCACATATTCGCGGACAATTTCACGCACATTCTCAAGAGACACATCTTCGTGGTGCTGGGATGAAACAACGATCGAGGTTGCTTTGACGGGTTTATCCTCCACATACAGCAAAGAAACCTGGCTTTTAGAATCGGGCCCCAGTTCTTGAATCACACCTGAATGACGGGCCATGGCCAAGGCTTTTAAAATCGCATGGGAATAATAAATGGCAGCTGGCATCAACACGGGCGTTTCATTGCAGGCATATCCAAACATAATCCCCTGATCGCCGGCGCCTTCCTGTTCGTTTTCCACCCCCATGGAGATATCGCTGGATTGCTCGTGCAATAAATTGATGATTTTTAACGTATTCCAGTGGAATTTATCCTGGGTGTATCCAATATCTTTAACGCAATTTCGAACCCGCTCCTGAATCTGCGATGGCGAAATATCCGCCGATGACTTGATCTCGCCGGACAGAACAATGGTATTGGTGGTGGCCAACGTTTCAGCGGCGACCTTTGCCGATGGGTCTTGGGTGAGATATAGATCTAAAATTTCATCAGAAATACGATCACAGATTTTATCTGGATGGCCTTCAGAAACGGATTCGCTGGTAAATGTATAATCTGGTTTTGACATAAAAGTTTCCTCGATTTTTAATTATTGTTATGACTTCCGTCGCAATAGGGGGGATTTTTTGTATGTTTACATCCGCAAAGAACAATTTCCCCTGATTTTTCCGGAACAAACATCAAAGATTTCATCCCCGATCCTTTGTGTGATCCATCACAAAAAGGTGGGTTAGAACTAAGGCCACAGGAGCACCAAAAATATTTTTCCCCTTCTTGCACACTGACTTTAAAATTCATCTCATTTTTCCTTTGACTTATGCCTCATTTTTAAGTTATCCAAAAAGAATGATGACTGATATTGTAAACATTCCTAATGTAATAATCTATACTGATGGTGCTTGTCAAGGGAACCCAGGACCAGGCGGTTGGGGAGTTGTGCTTATTTTTGGGGAAAACATCAAAAAACTCTCAGGATACGCCCCAGACTCAACCAATAACAAAATGGAGCTCACTGCGGCTATTGAAGGACTAAAGTCCCTTAAAAAACCCTGCCAGGTTCAGCTTTTTACCGACAGCCAATATGTAAAAAAAGGAATGAGCGAGTGGATTGAAGGATGGATTTTAAAAAATTGGGTGAATGCATCAAAAGATCCCATCAAGAATAAAGAATTGTGGCAAGAGCTTTATGCGCTTTCAAAAATTCACACCGTCACCTGGAATTGGGTCAAAGCCCATAATGGAGACAAATACAACGAAGAAGCCGACCGCCTGGCCACAACGTCTATCCTTATGAAGCGTTCCCTGCTTCCCCATGAATAACCCAATGAATGAACTATCCCTTGATGTTCTCTACCGAGACGGCCTGATTCTGATCATCAATAAGCCTTCCGGAATCCCCGTACATAAAGGCTCTGGCGGCGGCATTACACTCGAAGACTATTTTGAAGACTTAAAATTTGGTCTCCCAAATCCCCCCGTTTTAGCCCACAGACTCGATAAAGACACCAGCGGCTGCCTTGTTTTAGCAAGAAATAAAGCCGGCGCCAATCGAATGGGGAAGCTTTTTGAAACGGATATGATCAAAAAAACGTACCTTGCCGTTGTTCATGGAATATTAAAAGACACGCAAGGGGTCATCAACCTGCCCCTTGGAAAACAATCGTCCCGGAAAAATTCATGGTGGATGAAAGTTGATCTTGAAAACGGAAAAGAAGCCATCACTCATTTTAAAGTTTTAGAAACCTTCAAAAACCATTCTCTCCTTCAACTTGAACCCCAAACCGGCAGAACCCACCAACTACGCGTCCACACCCAATTTATCGGGCATCCTATCTTGGGAGACTCCATTTACGGAGGCGAAAAAGATGTTCCTCTCCATCTCCACGCCCTCTCCATCGACATCCCCTTCAATCCCAAAAAAGACCCCATCAAAGTCCAAGCCCCACTTCCTGAATTTTGGGATTTAACTCAATTTTAACCCCTCCCCACCCGTCATCACCTCCCCCCACTTCTATCATTCTCTAAAATTTACCCACCGCTGTCATCCTCGAAATCCTTAGATTTCGGGGATCTCCCTTCAACAACAAATCAATTGTTTTTATATGTATCAAGAGAGCTTGTGGGAGTGTCCTTTTTTGGATAAATCATCTTGTCTTTCCGCGCTCAAGACAAGAGAGATCCCCGAAATCTAACGATTTCGAGGATGACGGCGGTGGGTGGGTTTTAGACCCGATCCTTAAATTTTGGGATTTAACTCAATGTTAACTTTTGTGTGTTAGGATTGAGAAAATCGATGAAGGGACAAGGGAATGAAATTTTTATATTGCGTATTATTTTTAGTTACTACTATTTTTCACAATCTACAAGGTAGCAGTGAAGTTCAAAGAAAACATCAGGAAGAAACTTTAGCTCGAACAATCGTGCAGAAGCCAATCATTATCCTAAATTCCCAATAATGTAGGCATTATGTCTGTTGCATAACTGCATCTACATCTTAATAAAAACCAATAAATACGATACTTTTAAACAATTTTATTGACTAAAACAGTCCTCTTTTATATAATGCCCATATACACA
>CAIYWZ010000020.1 GCA_903930075.1 uncultured Alphaproteobacteria bacterium
AAAAAAGGTTTTGGGGGTTTCTCCATTCACATACAAAATCGGATACCCGCCCTTATACATGGCATCATACGGGTCTTTGCAGCCCGATTCCTGCAGCGTGAGTGGCAACAGCTTGATGATGGCCGCCCTTCCTGTCATGGTTTCCTTGATATTGGGGTCAAAGAGATAATTGTGAGATCCAGTTAAAACAAACCGTGTGGGAACGGCCATTTCGTCCTTTTGGTGTGCTTCTTCTAAGAGCTCATCGGAAACGGTTTTGAGAATTTGAGTCATCTCCGGAATATAGTGAAATTCATCAAAAATCGCCCCTTCCATGCAGTGTGTGCGCACAAACTGATCTGGGTCTTTGGAGATCATCTGGAAAGTTGATTTTTGTTCCAAATCATAGTAGGGAAGGTGTGGGAAATATTTTCGAATGAGCTCCGTCTTCCCCGCTCTCCTTGGGCCCATCACCGAGAGAATCGGATAATGTTTGGTCTGCACATCCATCCATGCCTGAACTTCCCGGATGATGTATCTTTTATCGGATATTGCCATTTTTTACTGTATACCTTTATGAAAATTTAATAACTTATTATACCATAAAATACAAGGTTTTGTACACAAGGAAAAATATATTGAAAATCGAAAGGGTTTTGTGGTAGGATCTCCAGAAGATAACAAAACTTGAGAACGCCATTGGATTTATTTAAACAGCTCTGTCCCCATCCCCTTCAAAAGGCCTTTTGTGACGTGGATTTACGCCTTGTGGGCGGATGCGTGCGGGATTTTTTCTTGGGAAAAAAGATTTGTGATGTTGACCTTGTGGTGGATATTCCCCCTCAGGAGATTGTCCGCAGGCTCACCCAAAATAAGATCCATTATTTTTTAACCGGGGTTGAATTTGGAACGGTGACCGCGCATTTGCAAGGGGAAAATTTTGAAATGACCTCCTTACGTCAAGATGTTTCCTATCAAGGCCGCCACCCAGAAGTTGCCTATACAAAGGATTTTGGGCAAGATGCTGCGCGAAGGGATTTTACCTTTAATGCTTTGTATGTGGACAAGTGTGAGGTATTGTTCGATCCTTTTGGAGGGAGAGGGGACCTTGACGCGGGGATTGTGCGTTTTATTGGGAATCCCGGGGCCCGAATTTTAGAAGACCCTTTGCGGATTTTAAGGTTTTATCGTTTTTTTGGCAAACTGGGGAAGTCCATGGATGATGCCTCACGAGGTGCTGCAAGAGATCACATGAACCTTGTATGGGGTCTATCCAAAGAGCGCATTTGGGATGAACTTAAAAAAATCTTTGCCCTGGAGAGGGTTTTTGAAGTGCTCCGCCTGCTGGGTGAAGATGGGTTTTATAAGGGGATGAAGGTGCCAGCTTTGAATACATATCTGCCCTTACTCTCCCCCTTAACCTTGTTCCTAACCCTTGATATCAGCGTTTCCATGAATTGGACCAAAGAAGAGGCGAAATTTTTAAAAACGCTCAAAAACCTAAGACATTCCCATGAAAATCCTCTTTCTTTAAGCCTCCATCACCCCAAAAATGTGATCGAGCAGCTGATTTATTTAAGGTTTCTAGACCACACCTACACTACTTCCCAAATGGAGCAGTGGACACGGGATTTGAGCAACTACACCGTCCCCCAATTCCCCCTCAACGGCGACGATTTATTAAGCCTTGGGATAGAGCAAGGCGTGGATATTGGGAAGATTTTGAAAAACATCAGAAAAATATGGGAAAAATCCCCGCAGATGTCTAAAGAGGCGTGTTTGGAGCTGATCAAAAGATGAGAAATATCGCTTGCTATGATTTCTTCATCTTTCTTTTAAAAAACTCTAGGGGTTAAGTTTGACCAAGAATGGTCCGCATGCTTCACGTTTTTTGCTTATGCATGTGCTATCTTCTTTGCACTCAGTTTTATACTCTTGATCCGTGAGTCCGTAGGTGTTATTACACTCAACGAGTTTGTTTTTGCCTGGGTCTTTATGGGCGGCGTTTTTGCTATAAAGATCACCTACAAGCAAAAGGATAAGCGCATCATGTAACTCTTGGGATTTTACACTTCCAAAAGTAAATCCCCATACAGCTGTTTTTATGGTTGAATACTTAGACTGCGTAAAGTCTTTGAATTTTCGTTTCCAAGGACAATGTAGGGAAAATTCCCGAACACTGTTTGATAAATTTTTTGGATTATTTAGATCAATATTGCAATATTGATCGCCGGGCTGTCGTGTATCCTCCACAATATTTTCCCGGGCAACTCCCACAAAAAAGAATCAGGGGCATCTTGAATAATTTTATGGTACTCTTTGAGTAAAATTTTCAGATCTTGAGCATATTGTTTTGCTTTTTCTTCTGTGTCTGGCGTAATGTTTTTGAAAAACTTTGAACTCTCGGCTTCATAAAGTTGCGCAATAGGATGGTTTTCTTTAATTCTATGTAACTATTCACCACCCCCCCGAGCTGTCATCTTCATGGCGTGAGCCATGGAGATCTCCCTTACCCTCCCCAAGGCACTCCCGGTTTTTACATGGATCAAGAG
>CAIYWZ010000021.1 GCA_903930075.1 uncultured Alphaproteobacteria bacterium
AAGACGGTAGATCCCCAAAAACTGGCGTTTTGGCAGGATGACAGCGGTGGGGAGCAGGAGGATTTATCTTAAACGTAGAGTCAAATATCTCTGAAAAATCATCTGTGAATCTGTGATGCAAGATAACAGATACGAGCTTTTTTGGCGCGGACTTCTTGTTGCTCCTTCTTTGATCAGGTCTTGGATTAACCTCTCATGACGATCCGGATAGAAAAATAGAATATCAAGGGGGGTGAAGCGGTCCATGAAAAAGATTTTATTTTTGCTCAAATACAAAAAAAAGTTTTTGCTTTTTTCTGGCATTTCACAAAGAAGTTCCAAGGCCCCATGATATTGAATGGATTTGGATTGTTCATCGCCCAGCGTCGTTCCTAAAGCCAAAACCATACATCCAAAGGCTTTTTCATCTTTATCTTGTAATGATCTGACGTAAAGAAGTTGATCAACATCGCCTAAAGACCTCAAATGATCCGCTAAAGATTCTTGATTTACTTTTGATAAATTTAAATCGTCTCCTAGGAATGAAAAATCCTCAATCCCTGCCCCCCAGGATTTGATTGATATCAGTATGATCAGCAAAAATATTTTTTTCATGATGTTCCTTTCATAATCATAATTTATTCATGAATATATCATAAATAAAACAGGTAATCAATTTAAATAACAAGTCCATTTATTTTTAAGAAAATATTTACTTTTACGATCATAAAATGAGAAATCGATAACTTAAAGGATAAGTTTAAACCAATGATAATCTTTAAATTTTGTGTATTATTTTTTATGTTGGGCTCGTTGAAGGCATTTGGCGCAGAAGAGAGAGATACATGCGTGGACAATCCCACGTATGCATGTCTTGAAAAATATGTTCAAGAGACAAGAAGTTTATACGCCGAGTATAAAAATGCCCATAGGATATTTTATGGCATCTTTGATATGGCAGAGAATGCAGATACGATCCATTCTTTAGTTGAAATTTCAACTCTTCTGGCCGCAGGAGGCGCCACTGGTTTAGCCAGTGGGGGGATTATTCCCATGGCATTGATAGGTGCTGCCCTTGCCTACCATACAACGTCTGAAATTATTGATTTAACCCATAAAAAGCGCTGCGCAGAGCTTTGTACATCAGAACTTGCGGGAGAAGAAGAAGGAAAATTTCAAACTCCTTATTCAAGTTATGTTGAATTCATATTGGAGTATAACGACATGCACTCTTCCAAATTCAGTGATTTACGTGAGAGCGAATCTTTTATAGAAAAATTGGAAGATCGATTCAAGCGGGTTAAAAAAAGGTGGACACCGGAATCCCTTAAAACATGGTGGAACAACATGGGCAGAGCTGAAAATCAAGGCTTGAAATGTTTAACGACCTGTTCGATTAGTCAAGGACAAGGGGCTACTGCACAATTGCTTTCATCGTCTGCCGAATTTAAAACATCTTATGGATACACATGCAAAATGCTTGACGTTCTTCCCCCAAAGCTTGCTTCTTTGATGCGTTTTGCGCAAATGCTTCTTTTAGAACACCATTTCGTGAAGCATAGAGATGAAGTGAAAACAAGCCGTTTGACTAAGTTTTTGGCAGCGACAAATGATGGGAAATTGTGTGATAATTTTAAGAGTATTGAGAAAAAAATAAATGTATTAAAAACTTTTCATGATATTTTAGGAAAACCTCCCAAAGTGCCTGTTTTTACATCCAAAAGAATTTTGCAAAAAATATTTGGGAAACCTTGTTTACATCAAGCCGCAGAAAAAGGAGACGTTGGGAAACTGGATGCGTGCTTGAAAAAAGAAAATATCAACACAACAGATGCTCTTGGTAAAACGGCTCTACATCAGGCGGCAAAGTACGGAAATATAGGAGTCATGACATCTTTATTAGAAAAAGGAGCAAATCTTGATGCAAAAGATGATCGGGGATATACAATTTTGCATGAAGCAGCCAAGGAAAATAGATTTGAAATTATTGATTTTCTTGCGAATAAAGTTATGGATATTAACCCCATAGATCATGAAGGTAAAACACCTCTCCATTTAGCCGCAGAAAATGGTCATGCACAAGCAGTTCAGCATTTACTTGAATTTGGCGCTTTTTCATCCACCCAAGATTACAAAGGAAACACACCGCTCCATTTGGCATTCAAAGCAAAAAAAGAAACTGTTTTGAAGGAGCTGTATACATTTGCCGATATTTCTGCCAAAGATAGTGATGGAAATACCGTTCTTCATCTGGCAGCTCAACAACAAAATGAAACTCTTGTTCGACATTTTGTGAAAATAGGGGCGGATATCGGGTTGAAAAATCGCTCTGGGAAAACAGCTTTTGATTTGGCCGAAGATGCAAAAAAGAAAATGCCCCTTAAAACCAATCAAACATATACATTTTTAAAAATACATACTGACCTTTTAATATCTTCTCAAAAAGCAAACACGGTAGATCTACTAAAAGCTGCGTTCAAAAATCCAGATCTCAACCCCAATGTGACGACGCAAGAGGGTAAAACAGCCTTAATGTTAGCAGCTCAAAATGGATTGTCCGATATCGTGACACTTCTTTTATCAAAACCTAATGTTCAGGTGAATCGTAAAGACGATAACGGTAAAACAGCCTTAATGTTAGCGGCTCAAGATAAACATCAAACAGTATTTGAATTGATTTTAACAAACCCAAAATCAAAACCAAAAATTCGAGATAATGATTGGAATACAGCACTTCATTTGGCTGTACAAAACAAACAAAAAGAAATTGTTAAATCTTTTTTGAATCATGTATTTCTTGAAGAGAGAAAAAAGATTTTTGAAATCATCAATGAAGAAGGAAAAGCTGTTTTTGATCTAGAAACCACTGATGATATCAAAAAAATTCTGTGCAAGGGTTACTCTGAACTGCCAAAATCTAAACAGTTGCAAACGTGTAAAGGCATCGAAATTGAAAAGTAAT
Source organism: uncultured Alphaproteobacteria bacterium (assembly GCA_903930075.1). Lineage (GTDB taxonomy): Bacteria > Pseudomonadota > Alphaproteobacteria > CAIYWZ01 > CAIYWZ01 > CAIYWZ01. The sequence continues at coordinate 2,942 of CAIYWZ010000021.1, forward strand.
GTGTAAGTTCAAAATTCCGAACGAAATCACTCCATTTGGACAGACTCCAGAAATGATGCAAGATTGATTCTAAATCTCTATTTTGTGGGACCCATTTTAACATCTTATGCTTCCACCCCAAGAGATTTTAAAATCGATTGCGCCTCCCGTCTTAACTTTAAATCGATGGTCAGATTTTTCACAAGGCAGGAACAAAAATGTATAATGGGGTCTTTGTATTCGGTCCTGAGGTCTTTTAAAATCAGGGATACTTTGAGTTGTTGATGTATCCAAGATGGGTAAGGGTAAATCTCATGGGATTTTTTTGTGGGGTCAAACGCTGACGCAGCTTCAAAAATGCGCACGCAAAAATTTGTGATTTCTTCGTGGCATTCAGGCGCAAAGTCTTTCAGGAGAGAACAACTTTCAAACTTATAATCAAATTCTTCACGTGAATCATTTAAAATAGAAAGAAGGACTTGTTTGATTTGTTGCTTGTATACAGAGCCTAGTGCCTTTAAAGCAGGAGCTACTGCTAATTTTGAATACAAGGATTCATTTGGATCTGTCCAAATAGGGAGGCAAAACTCTTCTATTTGCTTTTGATAGGTTGTTCCATAAGATTTAAGGTAATTGACGGCAGATAATTTGTCCCGTGTGCCTTCTTCTGGGGACTTTAGCATTTCAATAAGCATTGCTACAACTTCTTTTTGATATTTTCTCCCATAACTCTTCAGGACATTGGCTGCGGATAATTTGTCCCATGAATGGTTTTCTTCTAGAGACCTTATTATTTCAAGAAATATTGCCGCAACTTCTTCTTGGAATTCTTCAAAATCTTTGATGTAATGGGCGGCAGTTTCTTTGTATATACAATATGATGATGGAGACCGAATAATTCGTAAACAGGCAGTTTTGATTTCCTCTTTATAATTGCCAGTGAAAAATTTCACGGACTCTAGGGTAATCATTGTATCATCTTCTGTTGAAACAGGATCCATTAGGACCGCAAGAAAATCTTGGACGATTTGTTCCCGATGGGAGGGAGCAAAATCCATTAAATAATCTGCAGCTTCCATCTTATCTACCATATTTAGTTCTAGTTTATTGAACAACAAAAGACAAGCAGCGCAAATTTCTGCCGTGTAGGCGGGATCTGCAGCTCTTAAAACCTTGAACATTGTATACATTGAATTTGGGTGTATATATATCTCTCGGGTGTATCTCTTGATATGGGAAAGATAGATTTCTATTAGTTGTGGCTGATACTCTGGAAAATCACTCAAATAATACGCTACCCGGACTCCGTAATCTATACCTAAGTTTGGATGAGTCGCGATGTTCAAAACCCATGGAGCCCAGTGTTTGGAATATCTTGAATCCATAGATTTTAAAATTTCAATCATTTGAGTGATGTCATCTTCCAATGGAGATTCTGTGATGCACAACAAACACAAAAACGCCTTTGCATCTTGATCGTCCTGCGATTCTTGCGAAAGTGCCTGGATGAATTGGACTTTGTTGTTGGATTGAACAAATTCAAGACACTGCTGATAAAAGGTTTGAATTTTTAAGGTGAATTCTTTTTCCAAACCCAGATCCAAGGCGAGTTGATCGATCATGAACGCGCTTAACCCTTTTTGTTTTATGAGTGCGATGATATCGATTCCAAACTTTAACAACAGGTCTCTTTGGGGAAGTGAATTGTTGTTAAAAACAGGTCTTGGTATCTTTGTGGGTATCTTTGTGTTCATGGGTTGAATCCACTCTGGAGAAGAGGGGGATGGCAGAAGAGCCGAAATCCTCATGATCCAATTTTTCAACTCTTCTGCTTGAATATGGGGAAAAATAATGATGTCGGTTTGCTCGAAATGGCCCACCTCCCCATGAATAGCACCACTTGCAAAGGCGTTTGCGGTAATAAAGGTGGAAAGCAATATATTTTTTAAGATTCTCATGGTGGTCTTCCTTTATCTTTAAGTGTGTTACATATATTCGACATTCCGCACCTCTTTATCGCAAAATTAAGAATACATATCCCAATACATTTTTCCAAGTATATTTAAAATAATCTCATGTTTTTCGTTTAAATTAAGAATCAATTCTGTAGAGTGCTCCTTGTTTTTGATATTTAAAA
>CAIYWZ010000022.1 GCA_903930075.1 uncultured Alphaproteobacteria bacterium
CAACGGATAAAAGGTACGCTGGGGATAACAGGCTGATCTCCCCCAAGAGTCCACATCGACGGGGAGGTTTGGCACCTCGATGTCGGCTCATCACATCCTGGGGCTGAAGAAGGTCCCAAGGGTATGGCTGTTCGCCATTTAAAGTGGTACGTGAGCTGGGTTCAGAACGTCGTGAGACAGTTCGGTCCCTATCTGCCGTGGGTTTTGGAATATTGAGAGGATTTGCCCCTAGTACGAGAGGACCGGGGTGAACGTAGCTCTGGTGTACCGGTTGTTGTACCAACAGCACCGCCGGGTAGCTAAACTACGGACGGGATAACCGCTGAATGCATCTAAGCGGGAAACCCACCTCAAAACAGATGTTCCCTATTAGAGCCGTGGTAGACCACCACGTTGATAGGTCGAATGTGTAAGGCGAGTAATCGCTTCAGCTAATCGATCCTAATCGCTCAACTGTCGCTTGATGTATAATCATCATGTTCAGACATAATCAGTGTTAACAAGAACACAAAACCAAAAAGCAGACGAAATGACTCTATGAAACTTCAAAATGAAACAAAAAAATAATTAAGAATAATAAAATAAAGAAATAAATTAAAATCACTCAGAAGACCTTTTGCATAAGGTTGGCCGCTAAGCTTAAGGTGTCCCACTCGATCCCATCTCGAACTCGACAGTTAAACCCTTACGCGCTTATGATACTTTGGCCTAAGCCACGGGAAAGTCGGTCGCCGCCAACCCTTACACAAAAGGTCTTTTGAATCTTTTTACTTAATCTTTCTTATTTTTCCACAAAATGATTCTTAACGTGTCTCACCAGATCTCATTTTGACCTCGACAACTAACCCCTTACCCGCTTATGATACCCGAGTCCTCAAGCCACGGGAAAGTCGGTCGCCGCCAACCCTTATACAAAAGATCTTTTTTGAAATCTTTACTTGAATCTTTCTATTTTTTCTTTAAAAAATAATCTTGCTATTTTTACTTATAATACGATAAGTTTCTTATAGAACAATATTATATAGAGAGTATCAATCATGAAACATGTTAGCCCCAAAATTATAACATTACTTGAAAAATATGATCCCCGTAAAATGCTTGTGGCCTTTGATGTGGATTTAACGTTGATTCAGCCAGATCACCCAGCAATTTATGAACTGAACTTAAAAAAACACCGCGAAGCGTTTATGGATGTGTTTAAGAATTTTTCTAAAAAAGAAATTGAAACTATTTTTGTGCGGGCGCTTTTGTCGATGTCCCATAGAATTGTGGATCCAGAGTCTTTGGAGTTCATTCGTTTTCTTCGGCACAAGCAAATCACAACCGTTGGCTTAACAGCGATGCTCACGGGTGATTTTGAGGGGAAGTTGATTGAAGAGCATCGCTTTGATCACTTAACAGCTTTAGGATTTATTTTTGATAGGCATTTCTCCCATGATGTTCATATCTTTGATGAGCTGCCTGCAAATAATGGAACGCATCCTGCGTTTTATAAGGGGATTTTATTTTCCAATGGAGAACACGGGGCGGCCCATAAGGGGCACACGATGGTGGCGTTTTTAGAAAAAATGAAATTGGATCCTTCTTGCATTGTTCTTGTGGATGACCGCCCTAAAAACCTTTCTGATCTTGAATCTTCTTTGAAGGCCTATAATCCTGACATCGAGTTTATTGGAATTGAATATGCGGGCGTGGAAGACGCGTTTAATGTAGAAATATCCCGGGAAGAGTTTGTGAATTTTTGGAAAAATATGAAATATTAAAAAAAAGTGGCCGAAAATTTGACTTTTAATTTATATTATGATAACTTTTATTTAATTTAAGTCTAATCAGTCTTAAAAGTAGCGTTAATTTAATATATATTAAAAACATGAAAGGTCCAGAAAATGAGAAAAATTTCCTTAAGCTTAATCGCGACTTTGATCGCGTTGCCAGCCTTGGCAAGTTCTAATACAAGTGCTCCAATGGGGACACCGATGGCAACACCTGCTACAGCCGTAAAGCCTGTTGCATGCGAAATGCCGGTGAAACCGATGAAAAAAGATAAGCACATGAAAACGGCAGCTGCAAAAGCTCCTGTACATCACGAACATAAAACTAAAGAACACAAAGTTGCCATGGTTGCACCAGCTCCCATGCATCACATGGGCTCTATGTTTGATGGCTGGCGTTTAACAGGTGGTGCGACATACGCCTGGAATTCTTCGACATCTACAGCTGCTATGCCAGTAAACAATGCTGATTATACAGCAACTTTACCCAGTGCATTTAGTAAATTTTATCTAGATTTTGGTTACACAAAAGTTATTGAAAAGCAATTCTTGCTTGGAGCCTCAATTCTTGGCGGTTACGACAATTATGCTGGGAACTCTGGTTCAAAATTTACCCCGGATCTTCCTGCAGAAGTCACTAAGGTAACTTTTGGGCCTGATTGGTTCATGGGTGGAAAACTAAACGTGGGTGTACTTTTGGGAGAAAAAGTTGCTCTAAAACTTATCGGCGAAGTTAACTATTCTAGATATAACTTGAGCGCAACCGAGAATGATACGCCAAAAAACACTTTAGGTTGGAATTTTGGCAGCGCTATTGGTGCAGGGGTTGATTTTGCTGTGACAGACAGAGTGATTGTTGGCCTTGGAGCAAAATGGAAAATGGCTCCAACAACGGTGACCTTAAATCAGATCTCAGTCAATAATGCGTCTGCTGTAACTCTTACACCTAATCAGAATGTAACTTACTCAGGAAATAACTTCGAAATCTTTGCTGAAATCGGATACCGTCTTTCCCAGAATTAAACTATTTTATAAAATGTCCCCGGAAGAATTTATTTTTCGGGGATTTTTTTACGCTTTATTTTTACAAAATTTGACTTTTCTCCAGAATATCTGTAGATTTTTTTATAAAAATCGACCAGGGGTTAAATGATGAAAACATATCTAAATGTTGTTGAATGCGCGATTGAATATAAAGAAAAGTTTTTGATCATCCAAAGACCCGAAGGGGTTCATGCAGGGGGTCTTTTGTCTTTTCCGGGGGGGAAGATTGAAGAGCAAGACGAGCTTCATGGGGAGGATATCTTAAAAACCGGGGTTCAACGGGAAATTTTGGAAGAAGTTGGCATCACGCTCACCGATCCTTTGCGTTATATCCGCACAACATATTTTATGGGAAAACCTGGAATTCACGTTTTAAATACGCTTTTCCATTGTGTGTTCAAAGAGGAGCCCATTGTGATCCCTTCACCTCGTGAAGTTCCAGTTTATTTTTGGATGACGCGGGCAGAAATTGATCTTTCCCTAAATGCACCTTCCTGGCTTAAGGAATCTCTTAAAGGCATCCTTACATGATTAAACTTGTTATTGATACCTCCTCCCATATTTGCCAAATTGCGATCATCAAGGATGAGACCATTCTTTCCCATGTTTTTCAGGAGATTTCTTTTGGTATGGGGGAGGCGTTGTTTGGGATTTTGCAAAAGGCCCTTGATCAGGCGGGTATAATTAAACAAGACATTGATGAAATTTATGTTACACTTGGTCCTGGATCGTTTACGGGTGTCCGTATTGGCATTTCCGCAGCGATTGGATTAAAATTGGGTTTGGGTATCCCTTTGCATGGAATATCCTCACTTAAAGCCCATGCGCAGCAGGGCAGAAGCGTTTTGCCTGCCCTTGTTATTTTGGATGCAAGAAGGCAGAAAGACTTTTATGTGCAAGCTTTTGCTCCTGATTTGACGCCTCTCACAGAGCCTTTAAATATTTCTGTTGAGATGATTCGAGAAATGTTGTCAAATAAAGCATACTTCGTTTGCGGAGATGCGGCGCAAGAATTGAAAGATGGGCTATTTTTGAATTGCGTATTTGATGAAAATCGGTTTTTGGATCCTTTATCTATCATACACACGGGCGGACAAAAACAGGTGGCGCCGCTTTATATAAGACCACCTGATGTTGGCATAAAAAAATGGGAGAAATCATAAATGCTACGTAAAAGACAGGCAAAGATTGTTGCAACACTTGGTCCAAGTAGCTCAACGTTTGAGATGATAGAATCTCTTTTCTTAGAAGGCGCGGATGTTTTTCGTCTGAATTTTTCACATGGATCTCATGAAGTTCACGCGCAAAATTATCAATATATCAGAGAAGTTGAGGACAAGCATAAAACCCTCATTGGGGTACTCATGGATCTTCAGGGACCCAAAATCCGCGTGGGGAAGTTTGAGAATGAAAAAATTCTCCTTGAAGCAGGACAAAAATTCATCTTAGATTTACAAGATAAAGATGGTGACCAAACGCGTGTGACTCTTCCCCATCCCGAATTGTTTGCAGCGATGAAGGAGGGAGCAACTCTTTTATTAGACGATGGAAAGTTAAAACTTACAATCTTAGAAATTCACGAAGACCAAATCATAACGCAAGTTGAAGTTGGCGGCGAGTTATCCAATAGAAAAGGCGTCAATATTCCAGATGTGCTTTTGCCTATTTCTGCATTAACCGAAAAAGACAGAGTAGATTTGGCCTTTGGTCTATCGTTAGGAGTTGATTGCGTTGCGCTTTCATTTGTGCAATCCCCAGAAGATGTCATGGTGGCAAGGGGAATTATTGGAAACCGCGCGAAAATCATTTCAAAGCTTGAAAAACCCTTGGCCATTGAACATTTAGAAGACATTGTCAATCTTTCTGACGGTGTGATGGTGGCCAGAGGCGATTTGGGCGTTGAAATGCCTATACAATATGTTCCAAGCATTCAAAAACGTATTATCCATTTGTGCCGGAATGTGGGGAAACCTGTGATTGTTGCAACGCAAATGCTAGAATCTATGATTCAAGTGCCAACGCCCACAAGGGCGGAAGCCTCGGATGTTGCAACGGCTGTTTACGATGGGGCTGATGCTGTTATGCTTTCTGCCGAATCTGCCTCTGGTAGCTATCCCATTGAGGCAGTGGGCATGATGGATAAGATTATTCAGGCAACCGAAGAAGATCCATACGCCAGAGTTATGTGGGATGCCCACAAAGCGTCTGCAGAAATTATGGAGGTGGATTCTGTGGTTTTTGCCGCAAGGGAAATTGCAAACTTATCAGATAGTTTAGGAATTGCGACATTTACGGCCTCTGGTCGAACTGTGTTACGTGTGGTGAGGGAAAGACCTTACTGTCCAATTTTTGGACTTACACAATATGATCAAATCGCAAGGTTTATGACGCTTCTTTGGGGTGTGCGCCCCGCATTGGTTGATGGTATACAGAACCTGGATCATATGGTCGAAATTGCGTGCGATGCTGTAAAAGATATTTTACCTGGGAAAAATGGTCAAATTGTGATTATGGCGGGCGTTCCCTTTGGGGATGCGGGCCCACCAAATATCTTGCGTCTTGTTCAGATATAAACATGCAACAGAGTACGATTTTTAGCGATCTTTCCAATACTTGGTGGAATGAAAAAGGCCCATACAAAGCTCTCCATTGGCTCACTCCTTTGCGGATGGAGTATGTCTGCAAAATGATGGAACTTTCTTCTTTGACAAAAGTGCTGGATGTGGGGTGTGGAGGAGGCCTGATGTCTATCCCCATAAAACGCAAAGGATGTAAGGTTTGGGGGGTAGATGAAACTCCCGGCAGCTTAGAGTCGGCTAGGGAAAAAGCATCCTTGGAAGGTCTTGAAATCGAGTTTTATTCTAACCTGCAAGATTTAGGAGAAGAAAAATTTGATTTGATTCTTTTGCTGGAAGTTCTGGAACACGTTGCCGCGCCTTCTGATTTTCTCCTTGAGCTTCAAAAATATCTTGCCCCCTCTGGACGGATCATCATCTCAACCCTTAATCGTACGTTTATGTCCTATTTACTTGGCATCGTTGTGGCTGAAGAAGTCTTAAAATGGGCCCCCCGTGGCATACATCGTTGGAGCGATTTCATAGAGCCTTCCGAGCTCATTATGATGCTCAAAAAGCAAGGATTTAAAATTTGTGACCTTCAGGGATACGAATATTCGATTTTTTCTCAGCAGTGGCAGTTTGGAAAAAGCTTGAATATAAATTATTTTCTCACAGCCCAATTATGAAACTCGCAAAACTCTTTTTAAGTGTGGGAGGTGTTGGATTCCTTCCTCTTATGCCAGGAACTTTTGGAAGCTTAGCCGGCGTGCTCCTTTCTCTCGTTTTACCTTTTTTCTGGCGTGGCCCCGTTTTAATTGCGCTGTTGTTGATTTCTATTTGCTTGATTCATCTCTATAGACGCCAGCTGCCTCAAAGTGACCCCAGCTGGATTGTAATCGATGAAGTTGTGGGGCAAATGATTCCTTTTGCATTGATCGATGAGTCATCATGGATTTTTATCTTAAGTTCTTTTATCTTGTTCCGTATTTTTGATATTTCTAAAGTTGGAATTGTAGGCTGGACAGAAAAGTATTTTGATCAAAATCAAAAAACCTGGAGTTTGGGGATTATGCTCGATGATGTAGCGGCAGGTTTATGCGCGGCATTGTTGATGAAAGTATTTTTTTAGAAAATCTGGAGACGGTCTGGATCAAAGTAGTACTTTGATCCACTTGGATTGTTGGAGACAGCTATATTATGCTGGCGTTTTTGAGACTTGGCGGAGACGGCTAGGGCTGAATGCATTACTGTTTAATTCCATTTAAGTCAGTGGTGAGGCTTCAAGAATATTCCTTGAAGCCTCGATTCCAATACTAATTGAGCTCATCGAAAAAATGAAAGATTAAAATCAACTTACATTTTCTTGAGGATTATCTGGATCCGTTATCCGTTTCGTCAGGTAAACTCATCAAAGCGATCATTTCTTCGAGTTCATCGTTTTCAATAGTGCTATCAATACTATAACCAACTTTACGCAATTTTTGAAGAATCCAGAAAGTATCTTCATCCGCATTCAAATACGGAGAACTTACTTTAAAAACTAATCCCCAAAGAGAAATTTCGGATTTTGGATAATCATTATTTTTCAAGGCCTCCAAAACGGTTAATAAGGTTTTTCTTTTTAAAAACACTTCTTTTAAGTCGTCGATATTGATAGTTTTTCTATCCTTGCTTAAGTGTTCATTATTCAAATAAATATTAAATAATTTTACTCCTTTCTCTATGTCTCCATCCAAAGCTGAAAGATAGAGCTCTTTTGGCTCATCGGACGCTATTTTTTCAAGCTTTTGCCGCAGACTTTGTTGTCTTGGATTCCAAGAACTCCATCCAGGTATCAGTTTAATTAATTCTATTTCTTCGGACAAAAAATTTTCTGGTAAATTAGGATCATATATTTCCCATTCATCAAAAAAGGCTTCATTTTCAAAATAACGCTCGATTTTTTCTAATAATTTTTCTAATTTTACGCTACTCAAAATACCGTTTTTCTTATTTTTTTTAATATCAAGATTATTGCTAAAAAAACTATTTAGTTGTTTTATGAACTCTAATTCATACCATTTCAAATTATATGTCATGATTCCCACCTATAATTGAGTTCTATCGATCGGTTTTATTTCAACCTTTTTTCCAGTAAGTAAATTCTCCATATAATGATCTTCTGGCAAAAACCGTTTTGCAAGTCTTCGGCCTAGATCCTGAATATAATCCTTACTTTCTTCTTCAAATCTTTTTTCTTTAGAACGAAGTTCTTTTAATAATTTTTCCCCATATTTATTTTCATCTCTAATAGGTAAAAATTCTAGATTTCCAGAAGCATCCCATATAGCACAATAGTCTTGGTCAAATTCAGTTATTCCCAATTTTTCCCAATTTTCTTTGACGACGTAAACACTATCAAAAACATTTTCATCAAAATTTATAAAACTATAAATAGCATTTATAATTTCTTCATTTTCATCATGATTTAAGCGTTTTTCTAATTTATTCCTTAATGTTTCGCGTGTTGAGTCCCAATAACTAAAACCAGCAATTACTTTAATAATTGTAATTTCTTCTTTTGAGAAATCCTGCGGTAAAGTTGGGTCATACATTTCCCATTCATCAAAAAAAGCTTCATTCTCAAAGTAAAGTGAAATTTTATTTAAAAGTTTTTCTAAAGAAACTTTATCTATACTATTTTTCAACTTGTTTTTTATTTTATTTTCGTTGGCAATAATAGCATTTATTTTATTAATTAAAGCGATCTCATAAGGCTTGAATATATATGTCATAATAATTATTTCCTTTTCGATGATTGAATAATTTTGATGTCAACTTTTTCACCTGTGCGAAGATTTTGCAAGTAATGAACTTCTATTCCGTCTGAGGTTTGCGAAGTTACTTTTTTAACCCAATCTAAAGGCTCTCCACCATGTTGACTGACGACACGATCAATATCCCAAACTTTGCCGGGGCCAGCAATTATTTTACCTTCTTCTTTTAATAACTCTTCCCCTTGTGATTTAATATGTGATTGGTTAAGATCTCTACGATGTTTATAATGATTGGCAACATTCTTAGCACTCTGAGCACCCTCATTAATGCCAACCTCCGCCGGCATCTTGGGCTTTCCAGGCATTTTCCGCAGATGCTTGAAGCTATCCCGGCTGTGTTTGAC
>CAIYWZ010000023.1 GCA_903930075.1 uncultured Alphaproteobacteria bacterium
ACACAAAGATATCCCAGAGTCTCCGCTCCAAAGTTTTAAACATAATAAATAAAAAGAATCCCGGCAACAAAGCCGGGATACCAATCGTTTCAAATATTTTTTTTAGAGCTTACGTGTCTGAAACCAACTCTCTATTTTCATTAAACTGACTAGGCTCACCACGATCTAAATCCAAAACTTCCTTCCAATCAATAATATTGGCATTAATGTCAATTTCTCTTTGAACATACCCTATCCAAGAGAAGATATAATGGTAAGGATATGGATGGTAAGGATAGTGGAACGTTCTCCAATACTCATCAAATACTGCTAAATCAAATTCATTGACAATTCCAAGAGAGGTTAGTTGAGCATTCACAGTCCCCAAAATCCCATTTTTAACAAGATTTTTTAAGCTATCTTTATAAATTCTCACCCATTCTGCTTTTGCATCACGACGACCTCTCTCGTCATTGTTATAATTTCCTTGCAAAAGATTACGAACTTCTTGCGGGGGATGATTATTTAATGTTTGTCTGAAAACAGTTTTTTTCTCCCCAACGGAAAGAATACGTTGAAAAATTTCAATATCAACTCCTTTAAATCCAAGGGACAAACGTTCGATAATCCCTGGCATACAACTCATTCTTGCCTGGACATCAATCCCTTCGTAAGCATTACCCGCATCCACAAATGACCCCATCAACCAATTTTGTCTTATTTCAGGTGTTTGATTTCTAAGCCAAGAAACAATTGTATAAGTTCTTTCAAAAAAAGGTTTGGAATATTCTTCAAATGCGCTAAGCACAATAGCATTTAATGCACGTGTCGCGTCATTTTCTCCCGATTGTAATATATAGTTACTATCAGAAATCCATCCTCTAAGCTCTCTTATAATTGGGTCATTGTTTGCTATATCAGCATAATCCTGTTGACTAATAATTCTGTTATGATATTGATTAATGGCTCTTGATATAGGACTATTTTGAAAATTCGACAAAACGAAACCATTTCTTTCAATATCTTTTTTCAAAACGGCTATCAAAGGTTTTGCAACAATGCTCCCTTCAAGGTGAACTTTATTCCACCTGTTGAACTTATTTTCTTCATACACTAAGACATCTTTATCTCTTCGTGCCTGCGCAACTCTTTGATTATATTCACGTTGATATTCTTCTTCTCCAAGTCTCGCATCTTCCGCTTCCAAAATTTCTATCTTTTTATTCAATAACGCCTGCTCTAAATCGGCTCTGTCCAAAACTGTTTGGATCGTTGTTTGTCTTTTTACAGCATTGACAGGGTCAGGGTTTGTAGCAATATCTATAGGTCTTAATTGACTTGGATCTTCGGTTAACAACAATATTAAAATATGACGAACTGATTCTAAATCGGAATAGCGATTATCAATAATAACCTGATTTCTCTGCTCATTTACACGAATGAGTTTAGCTTTTAATTGGGTTAATCGACGGATACGATCACCAAGAACTGCCTCTCTAGCAATAAGATCTCTTTCTTGATCTTCCATTTCGTATATACGGCGAGCTAAAATTTTTGCATTCTCAGAACTTTGTCTTTGATTTGAGTTTGTACTGAACATTTCTAGTTTTCCAGGAGAAAAAAGAACAGGATTGTTCAGCTGCTGTCCTATAATAGCATCAATACGAACAGCGTCTTGAGCAGAAAGAACATTCCTTGGTAACATTCTTAATGTTGCGCGCATACCTTCTCTTTCAACGTCTGGCATTTCTATAATTATGTTTGCAAGCCCTGTCAAAAGAACTTGATCTTTTAAATGATGATCGCGGGTTAACTCCTGTTTTGTCATATAAATTTGTTCGTCTGTCTGATCTCCTAATATCTCTCTGGTATAATCAACAGTCTCAGCAAGATTGTTTGCCATCCAATTTAAAAGTACTATTTTTTCCAGACCTATATAACGTTCAGTTGCCGCCGCCACTTGCTGATCGCGCAAGCGTTGGGCTTGTAATACTTCTCTTTCACGCCGTTCATTCTCTGCAATTCTATCTCGTTCAGGCTGTTCCAGTTCCTGTTGCGGAAGTGGGGTGGTCTCTATTCCCGCAGGCGTGACTTGAAGCCGGTTCATCCTGTCAAAAACCGCCTTAATCTGAGGATCCGAGTTTTCGTGATTGTCGTGCAAATTCATAAAGGCATTTAAAATTTCTTTTTCTTGCGGGTTTCTATGTTGAATCAAATTCACAATTTTAACCATCGTGAGCGCATCATTAAATGTTCTTTGACGTGTCCTATCCGCAACCTTTGTCATGTTATCCACGGT
>CAIYWZ010000024.1 GCA_903930075.1 uncultured Alphaproteobacteria bacterium
ACTTGCAACTTGCATCTCCACCACATACCGCTCGCCGTTTTGATCTTTGCAGATAATATCCACAACCGACGTTTTCCCAGCCTCCACCCAGGGCACCTGGATCGGATTTAGAAATTCCACCGATTCAATACAGGTTTTTCCCTCGTGTCCCAGCGCGCCATCCAAAAAATCAATCAAAAAATCCTTATGCTCCTCGCATCCAAAGATCTTTTTGAATGCGACGTCGTTTTTGGGGTCGTAATATCGCTGCATGAGTTTCTCCATTTAACTTAATTTGTTACAAACATAGCATACATATGTAATATTTTCAAGTAAGATTTTGCGCCTAAATATCCATATATGACCGGTGGGGGAGGGTTTAAGATAACCAATGGGGGGCATAAAAAAAGGGCCCTCAAGATTTTGCTTGGAGGCCCTTAAGTTAGGTCGGCAAAAATTGCCGGGTGTTTAGATTTAGCGTGTTAATGCTAAGAGTTGTTCTGTTTTTTGGTTCGCTTGGACAAGCATGGCCGAGGCGATTTGGAATTGAACGCTGGCTTGGCCCATTCTTGTGATGGCTTCAGGAACATCGGTGTCGATGAATTCTGAGATCGCGGACTGTAGGTTTTGCATGTTGGATGCAATCAACTCTTTGTGCACTTCAAACTGCTTCTGCTGGGCTCCAAGGCTTGCATAACTTAGGTTCACAGAAGAGAGTGCGCTATCTAGGGCTGTTGAGGCCAAAATAGCTGCTGCTTCTGTGTTGATATCCACATTGGTCAGGCCCAAAGCATCCAAAGAGGCGCCGGCAAAGTTAATGGTGAGAATATCGTTTGCTTGTTCGGCAACCTGGAAGTTAAAGTCCACTTGATTTCCTGCGCTTACGTTAAATATAATCTGGCTTTTCGAGATAGATACCAAAAAACTTGATCCCAGCTCTATGGAAATTCCATTGGAAAATTCAATACTTTGCTTTCCGCTGTTTGTTATTTCCTTTGAATACACATTGATGCCATCGGTGAGTTTCATCACGCCCTTTGTGGGGTTAGAACTGTCAGGTTTATAACTCACGGCGTATTGGCCGGCTTGGGCTGTAGGTCCTGCGTTAATCCCATCAAATCCCGATGTTCCTCCTGTACCTGCGGAATTGGATGAAAAGCTTGCAGGTGTTGATCCTGTAAGACCTAAAAAGCTTTGAAGCCCCGCTTGAAAAGTCGCAGCATTTGTCATATAAGTAGCTGCTTTAGTATCATAATTCAGGATAAGTTGATTTTCGCTGTCTGTTGTACTGGTCAGAGTCAGGACTCCACTGTTTGTGGGAGCAGATACAGTACTTGTATAGGTTTGATTTCCGACAGAGACCGAAACGGCATATTTTTGACCATCGGCAACAACCGTTGCGCTCGTCACTGAGCCAGAAATAAATCCAGAACTTCCGTTGACCACACTGGTAAAATTAGAGTTGTTCGTTGAGTCTGTATTAATTCCATTCCCTTTTGTTCCACCAAATTGAGCACTTCCAATTGCTGTTTGTAGATCGGTTAGCAAAGTGGTATTACTTGTTACATCAGTTGCCTCAACTGTAAGTGTGATTGCATCAGTGCTATTTGTATCTGTAAGTACTAAAGTACCTGCTGTTCCGGTCGAAAATGCAGAGTTTGAATAGGTTCTGCCATTTGATAATGTTACCGCAACTGCACCGTGTGAAGTGGCACCGTTGGCTGTTGCTGCTGTACCAGTAACTGTTATTCCTGTCACAGATCCGTTGATTTCACTATTTGCTGATAAAGCAACTCCCGTGAAAACACCAGTCACTGTCGTATTCCCTGATACACCAGTTGTTGCCGTAGACTGCGCTGTAGTTCCGGAAAACGTTGCACCTTGAAATAGAGTTTCCAGATCAGTTTGAAACTTTGCAGCTGACGTCAAATCACTGACGCTTGTATTAAAAGTAACAGCAATTGTATTGCTTGGATTAGAGCTGCTGGTAAGCGTAAACTTTCCGCTTACGGATGTTGTCACGGCTTGTTGATTGGTAAAAACCTCACCATTTTCAAAAACGACATTGATGGATCCTTCGCTTAATACGGCTCCCACTCCAGATGCCCCTCCATTAAGATCACTCACTGAGATACTTGATACTTTTCCATTAATAGACCCTGTAAGGTTTGCAGCAGCTAAAGTTGTAAAACCGTTTGTTGTTGCGGTACTTCCGCTCACGGAAATTCCAGATTTTGCAAATGATGCACTTCCAGCTCCCCCATCCAAAAGAGGAACGCCGTTCCAACGGGTTTGTTTTGAGATATCTCCCACGAGTTGTTTGATTTTTAAGAATTCTTCCCGGGCCATCATTTTATCGGATTCGGATAGGGATCCGTTGATCACTTGGGCTGTGAGTGTTTTCATACGGGTGAGCGCATTCGATTGGTTCTTGAGGGCATCGGCGCCCACTTGAATCAATGATGCTCCCTGGGAGCTGTTCCGTGAGGCCTGGGATAAAACGCTGATTGTGGACTTAATCGCCGCGCCAATCGCGCCTTCTGCAGGGGCATCTGAGGCTCTGGAGAGTCTGTTCCCTGTGGCAAGGTCAGACATCGCCTTGGCGCTCATATCCGAGCTCTTGGTTAAACTTGTTTGGGCCGCAAGGGCCGATGTATTCGTGGCTGATGAAACTGGCATGTTTTTGGTTCCTTTTCTTTTTTTGTTTACGGTTTGTTCATTCTTATTCGATCTTTCTTTTTTTTCCCAAAGACCGGAGGACAACCTCTGCCTACACAAAGATGCAATTTTTGCGCCACAATTTGAAATCCAGGGGAAAAATTTTCCTGGAAGTTCTGGAAAAGGGCTGTGAATAAGGATAATATTTTTAAAAAAGAGGGAAAAAATTACCCCCATATGTGGGCATATGAGGCCAAAAAAACCCGGCAAAAATGACCAGAGTCCCCAAAACGCCCTGCAAAAATTGCCCCTTCAGGGATAGAACAATGGTTTTTGGATCACCTCTTACCTCTACCCCCTCCACCTTTGGGTCGTTGCCCGGAGAAGTTAAAATGAGAATTGCTGGCCAAAATTGATATATCACTTGATAATTTTCTATAAATAGGGTATTATGAAGTCATGAGTTTGAAATAAATTTAAGGACATATGATGTTACCAAACCCTATCAACCCCAACGATTTTCCCATCGGGATCAGTGATTTTAGAGAGGTCATTGAGGGAAAGTGCATCCTGATTGATAAAACGCTTTTTATTAAGGAGATCATGGACAATAAGGCCAAGGTGATCCTTTTGACCCGCCCCAGGAGATTCGGGAAGACGCTCAATATGTCCATGCTTTATCACTTTCTGAACATGGGAGGGAAGGATCTTTTTGGGGGGATGAAGATTCAAGAGAACGTGGAGTTTTGTGCAAAACATCAGAATAAACACCCCGTGATTTTCTTGACCTTTAAAGACGTAAAATACGATGATTTTGATACGGCTTACAGTGATATCAGAGGGATTTTTGCGGAAGCTTATGAAGAGCACAACTATCTGCTTGAGGGG
>CAIYWZ010000025.1 GCA_903930075.1 uncultured Alphaproteobacteria bacterium
AGGAGTATTTTAAACAAGTCTGGATTGTTGGATTGCACGGCAACATGTAAAGGAGGCATCGGATGATCTTTTGGATTAAGTTCCCCGCCAAGGCCAATCAGAGCTCGAACTGTGTTTTTATTTCCAAGATACACAGCAAATTCGACAGGAAAATCTGGAACACGTTTTTCTGATTTATCTCTGCTGGGTAAACGATGCAATCTCGAATTCACAATGTTTTGAAAATCTGGAATGTGGCGGATCATATAAATATTCCCTTCTTCTATAGCTTCGATCAAAGCAAGTTGATCACAGGCAAAAAGGAAATTCGGGAATATTAAAAAAATTAAAAATAGGAAACGCATCAGAAAAATCCACAAAAATATAAGGTCAGCAAAACTGCAAAGGAAGTTAGTCCTAACACAGCTTGCATGATTAATGGAGAATGACAACGCATCCATGCGTCAGCATCATTTGCTTTATCAACATGAAGAATCGCCTGAGCTACTGGATTATTGTCAGTTTGTACAGCAGCCTCAACAGTTATGGGAATAGAGGGACGATAGAGCGATGAAATCATCTCACTTGAAAACATGTATTCTTCAAAATCAGAACTACCCGAATCACTTCCGTATAAAGAAAAGAAAGAAAACAATACTATCCAGATATATTTTATTCTGCTCATTTTTTAAGGTCCATTCTATAATTTATTAACGCCAAGAAGTATATTTATTCAAACTTTTTTGCAAGTTAAAAATAAAATGTAAATTTTTGTTGCATTTTATCAAAGTTTTAGATATAAACAAACATCATTTAAGTGATGATTTGCGCGCCCGTGGCTCAATTGGATAGAGCACTAGACTACGGATCTGGGGGTTAGGAGTTCGAATCTCTTCGGGCGCACCATTTATTTTTAGTAAAAGACAACAAAATATGATTAAAAAGTTCTTTTTACGCATTTTTACCCTCTTTTTAGTTCTCTCCTTTTTAGGCCTTTCTGGGGTTTTAGGGGTTTTTTATTACTTTGGTCTTGACCTTCCCGGATATTCCAAGCTGGCCGATTACGAACCACAAATTTTAACCCGGTTTTATGCCCATGACGGCAAGCTTTTGGCTGAGCATGCCTCTGAAAAACGTTTATTTATACCTATTACAGAAATTCCAAAGGGTATTTCTCGTACATTTTTGGCCGTTGAGGATAAAAACTTTTACAGCCATTTGGGCATTGATATGATCGCTTTGGTGCGAGCCTTTGGCCGCAATATCATCAATCTTGCCCGAAATAGACGTCCTGAAGGAGCTTCAACGATTACTCAGCAAGTTGCAAGAAACTTTCTTCTCTCCAATGAGCTTAGCTATGGACGCAAAATTAAAGAGGCCATTCTTTCCATTCGTATGGAAAAAGCCTTTACCAAAGATAAAATTCTCGAGCTTTATTTGAATGAAATTTATTTAGGGGCCAAAAGTTATGGCGTTGCAGCGGCGGCTTTAAATTATTTTAACAAATCTTTAGATGAACTTTCGATCGCAGAAGCTGCATATTTAGCATCCCTACCAAAAGCTCCCAATAATTATGACCCCGTCAAAAACCCTATCGGCTCTAAAGCCAGGCGTGATTGGGTCATTGGCCGCATGGTGGATGAAAAGATTATCACGCATGAAGACGGTGAAAAAGCCAAACTTGAGCCCATTGTTTTTGCAAAAAGAAGTGAAGAGCACATCATTCAAGCTGATTATTTTGGGGAAGAAGTCAGGCGTAATTTGATTCAAACTTTTGGAGAAAACGCGCTCTACACAGGAGGCCTCGTTGTTCAAACTTCACTGAATTCTACCTACCAAAAAATTGCAGATAAGGCTCTGACCAACGGTCTGATTGCCTATGACAGGAGACATGGCTGGAGAGGCCCTTTAAGCAAAATCACGGATTTAAAGGAATGGAAAACAGAACTTTTAAAAATCCAAGATCCAAAGGGTTCCAAAAATGGCGTAAAATCCTATGATCTTGCGGTGGTTTTAAACGCAAATGCAAAAAAAGCAGACATTGGCCTTAAAACGGGTGAACAAGGCGTGATCCTTGCTGAAAATATGCAGTGGGCAAGATCTGCGCTCAAAGAAGGAGACGTCATCCTTGTGGAAAGAGAAAAAGACAAGACGTTCTCTTTGGCTCAAATCCCAGAAGTCAGTGGCGCAATCATTGCCATGGATCCTCATACCGGCCGTGTACTTGCGTTAACCGGAGGGTATAGTTTTGATATGTCACAATTTAACCGTGCAACTCAAGCGCAACGACAACCAGGATCCGCCTTCAAGCCTTTTGTCTATTTAACGGCCCTAGAACAGGGAATCCCTCCCAATTTAATCCTTGATGATTCCCCAATCACGATTCAAATGGGACAAAATCAAGACCCATGGAGCCCCAAAAATTATGGCAAAGATTATTATGGCCCCATCACTCTGCGTCATGCCCTAGAAAATTCAAGAAATGTTATTACTGTCAGGTTAGGGCAAAGAATCGGGATGAAAGCCATTTCAGACACCGCAAGACGGTTTAATATACAAGATAATATGCCCCTACAATTGGCAATGGTTTTGGGAACAGGGGAAACCACCCCCCTTAAAATGACTGCTGCCTATGCCCAAATTGCGGGGGGCGGAAAAGAAATCACCCCCAGCTTAATCGATTGGGTTCAAGATCGCCGGGGGAAAATTATCTTTCGCCATGATACACGGGCATTAGATTTAAATGGGAATATCGAATTTGATCAAGAAAGCATTCCTGAACTTCCAGATTTGCGCAAACAAATTGCAGATCCTGCAAGCATTGCCCAGCTGACCTCAATTTTAGAAGGCGTTATTTTACGCGGAACTGGATATGGACTTTCTTCACTCAAGATCCCGTTAGCTGGAAAAACTGGATCTTCCCAAGAGTCTAGAGACACATGGTTCATCGGATTCACACCTAATCTTGTCGTATGTGTTTTTGTCGGGTTTGATACCCCTAAAAATATGGGACGCACAGAAACAGGAGCAACTGTTCCTTTGCCTGTTTTTAAAGAATTCATCTCAGAAGCGCTCAAAGATGCCCCCTCTATTCCCTTTCGCACACCTAAAGGGGTTCATCTCAAACGTATCAATTTTAGAACTGGAAACCCAAGCTACCCTGGAGATCCCCAGGCAATTTGGGAAGTATTTAAAGATGAACAGGAAGAAACGCCAAACACGCCCCTTCCAACATCTCCCCTACTTCAAGGAACAGGGGAAATCTACTAAATCAATTGAAGGAATCTTTTTGAATGCGGGAAAGTTCTTTAATGCCCATTTTAGCCAAAAGCAACATGCTTGAAAGCTGTTCTTCTGTAAAGGGTTTATGTTCAGCAGTTGCGCCGATTTCAATAAGTTTCCCCGATCCAAACATCACAAAATTTGCATCCACCTGCGCTTTGGAATCCTCCGCGTAATCCAGATCAAGCATCACTTCGCCGTCAATAATTCCGCAGGAAACCGCAGCGATAGAATCAATTAACGGAACGGCTTTAAGTTTTCCGTTTGCAACCATTTTTTCCAAGGCCAGTTTGAGGGCAACGTAGCCCCCTGTGATGGCCGCCGTTCTTGTGCCTCCATCTGCTTGAATAACGTCGCAGTCAATGCGGATCTGCTTTTCCCCCAAAGATTTCAAATCAACAACCATACGCAAGGCTCTTCCGATGAGTCTTTGGATTTCTTGTGTTCGCCCTGTCTGCTTTCCCTTTGCTGCTTCTCTGTCGATGCGGCTTTCTGTGGACCTTGGCAACATTCCATATTCGGCTGTGACCCACCCACTCCCTGTGTTTTTCAAAAATGGAGGGACTTTTTCTTCAACAGTTGCTGTTGTAATTACATGGGTATCGCCAAATTTAATCAGACAAGACCCTTCGGCCCATTTTGTCACACGGGTGATAATTTCAACTGGACGCAGTTCGTTAAAAGATCGATTTTGATAACGCATAAGAGTTTTTCCTTTATTTTAATTTTAATGTCAGTGACGCTTCTAAAAATCCTTCGATATCTCCATCTAAGACCCCCAAAGCATTCCCTTTTTCAAATCCTGTACGCAAATCCTTAACCATTTGATAAGGATGTAAAACATAAGAACGAATTTGATGACCCCACCCAATTTCAGACTTGAGGTCGTTTTCCGATTGCATCGCTTCTTCGCGTTTGCGCAGCTCCATCTCATAGATCCGGGCTTTGAGCATCGACATGGCCTGGGCTCTGTTTCTATGCTGAGACCTGTCGCTTTGACACGTGACAACGATTCCTGTGGGGGCATGGGTGATACGAATGGCGCTTTCCGTTTTATTGATATGTTGGCCGCCCGCGCCCGATGCACGGTAGGTATCAATCCGCAGGTCTTTTTCTTCGATCACAACATCGATGCTGTCATCAATCTCAGGATAAACCCACACAGAAGAAAAACTAGTATGACGTTTTGAGTTGGCGTCATAGGGAGAAATACGCACAAGCCTGTGAACCCCTGATTCTGTTTTGAGCCATCCATAGGCCATATCGCCGCTAATTTTCAGCGTCACAGATTTAATCCCTGCTTCGTCCCCGGGACTTTCTTCGAGCCATTCCGTTTTATACCCCCTCGAATCCGCGTAGCGCGTATACATGCGCACGAGCATCTCGGCCCAATCTTGCGCTTCAGTTCCGCCGGCGCCCGCATGAATTTCAAGGAAGGCATTGTTGCGATCAGCTTCTCCGGAAAGGAGGCTTTCCAAACGTTTTTTCTGGGATAAAATTTGCAAATTAAAAAGAAGAGTTTCACCTTCAAGCATTGTTGCTTCATCTTCCATTTCTTGCCCCAATTCAATCATCACAAGCGTATCTTCAACTTCTTTTTCAAAAGAAGCAATCCGCCCAATCGAAGCTTCAAGATCATTTTTTTCTTTCATGATCACTTTTGCCTGATCGGGATCCCCCCAAAGCTCTGGATCTTCCGATTTTTGTATGAGCAATTTCAAGCGCGCGCATGCTTTATCAAAATCTAAATGTTTTTTTAAAATTTGGATGCATTCTTTGATATCAGCCAAAGCCGATTCGAGTTCTGCGCGCATTCATTTATCCTTTTTATATTGGTCAAGATTCATACAGTCCTTGTTTGTAACACAAACTCAGGAACTGGATCAACCATAAAGAAGCAGGTGCAACCCAAGAAATGAATAACACGCCTTTTTTTCTTGTATTTTGCATTATTTTTCTGCTATAAGAATGAAAAATTTTCAATTTTATATAGAAAGATAAAATTTAATCATGAGATTATTTATTTTTTTCAACTTATTGCTTTATTCTCAATCAAAGCATGGGCCTGCGATAATCTAGAGATTAATCCTTTTGATCATTGCGATAAAATATCCTCCAATTCACAAGGGGACTGGAGAATAGAAATCCTAGAGAAAACAGAGTTACCAATCGTTAGGCAAGGAAAAACAAAAATTAAAAGGTGTTACAGCAATATATTTGACAATTGTTCTATTCACTCTCCATCTGTTACAAAAGCATCAAAACCTAAACTGACACCTCCACCAATAGCAAAATTATCCGCACTCTCTCCCCCACGTAATTGGGACAATGGAACATCATTTTCACCACTTCCTCCCCCTCGTAATAAATAACCATTATTTTTCCATCATGCTTTTAAGCCTGGATGCTGTTCGCTCTAAACCATCTAATTTATCCTTCATGTGATAAATCTGATCCCATGCAACGTGGTCAATTTTGAGGCGTTTTTTTTCAAGATAAAAAATATCGGTGCAGACAATTAAACGTTTCAAGGAATCAAGATCATTGTGTGTAAGACTTGGAAAATCATACACGTCGACTTCATCAAAATGCCCTGCCATTGACATATATTCACGCGTTCCAAAAGGTTTTTCGCACAAATCTTTGTAAGAAACTCTTGTGAAACGAACGCCCTGTTCCCACGTTTCATATTTGCGAAAATCTTCGTTGGGACTCAGTTCAAGTGTTAAAAAATTGGATTCAATAAAAGCAATGGATTTTAAGAACCGATCCCGGTGAAGGCCTCCAGGATACAAATCCTGTGGTTTACAATTGGACGTTAAAAAAAGAAAAATCTTTTTCTTAGCACACTCTTGCAAAAAACGGTCTAAAATCATGGCATCGGCGATATTATCGATAAAGAATTCATCCAGACATAAGACCTTTGTTTTTTGAACCGATTCTGGAAATTTTGTGAGTTTGTGAAACTCAAACATAAAGGTATGGAAATGATCAAAGAGTTTATTTTTCTCTTGAATACTTTCGAGGAAATATTTCATCAGCGTTGTTTTACCCCCTCCAGGAGGGCCGTAAAGATAAATTCCTTTAAAATTTAGTGGAGAAAGCCATCTTTTCCAATGAGATCTTGAAAAAAAATCTCCGCATTCTTCCAAATGCTTCAAAATCTCCAATTGATGGAGGGAAAGGACATAATGCGGGTTGTCTTTAAAAAATTTCGTCATAGCAGCGTAATTAAAAGAATCCCCAAAACAATACGGTAAATAACGATGGGAAGAAGGCTGTTGCGCTCAAGAAATTTGAACATAAAATGCAAACAGATCAGGCTGAAGATAAAACTCGCAACTCCCCCTAAAAGAATATCCGTTGTCCACTGCGTATCCTGGCTTTTCAGGACAACCGCGCCTAAAATAACGGGGATTGCCATTAAAAAGCTAAACTTTGCAGCAAGCACTCTAGAAAGCCCAAGGAACCGTGCAACGGTTAAAGTCATCCCAGACCTGCTCACTCCTGGAATAAGTGCCAGAGCCTGCCCTAATCCAATCAGAAACCCCCGTTTAATCGTCATATGGCGCATTTCTTGTAAAGTTATTTTTTTCAAATCCGCAACACCTAAAAGAATGCCAAAAACAATACCCAATATCCCAATCACCAAAGGCGTTTTAAGAAATGAAAGATCCATTTTATTCACGTAAAACCCAATCACAACGGCAGGAATGGTTGCAATGATTAGAATCAGCGCAGAATAAAATTCTAACGTGACTTCTCCTTTAAATACCCCAAAAAATCCCTTTGTCAGCCCCCAAATATCCTTCCATAAATACACACAAATAGCCACCAAAGATCCCCCATGGAGCGCAACGATCAAGCTTAAGGAGGGCTCTTCGATTCCAAAAAAATAACTGGCCAGCAAAAGATGGGCTGAAGAGGAAATGGGAAGAAATTCACTCACTCCCTGAACAAGACTTAAAAGAATAATGTTGAGTAATGACATAATGCGCCTTATATTGGTTTCATAATGATGATTGTATAACGTAAAACAATAAACTTAAAAAGATATTTTTAAAAATGAGAACACTTTTTCACCTTCCCATGGACCCTCTGTCAAGGACAGTGCGTATTATTTTGCGCGAAAAAAAACTTGATTTCAACCTCGTCTATGAGCGAATCTGGGACGAAAGGGATGATTTTTTCTCCCTCAATCCCGCTGGAGAAATCCCCTTATTTATCGATCAAAATGGCGCGATTATCGCATCTTTCTACGCAATTATCGAATATTTAGAAGAAACCTATCCTGAAAATACATTCTCTGACAAAAATCCACTCATGAAAGCTGAAATCAGAAGGCTCATCGATTGGTTTAATGGAAAATTCAGCCGTGAAGTCACACAAAAGCTGGTTTTTGAAAAGATTTATAAACGCCATGTGTTAAGAGAAGGTCCCGATTCAAAAAATTTAAGGGAAGGCCAATATAACATTCATGCGCACATGGATTATATTTGTTATCTGATCGACAGACGTCGCTGGCTTGCCGGAGAAGAACTCACCATCGCCGATTTTACCGCCGCCGCCCATCTTTCATGTCTGGATTTCTTAGGATGCGTCCCTTGGGAAAAATACGAAGAAGCCAAGGATTGGTACATGCGCATCAAATCCAGACCTTCCTTCCGCCCTCTTCTTTCCGATCAAGTGCCGGGTCATACTGCTGCAGAGCATTATGCAAATTTGGATTTTTAACGGATCTTTTCTTAAAGCTTGCAAAGTAGTCTTCTTGTGTGGTATAAAAAACACATTGTTAATTATAGGTGCACAAAAATAATGATTGATTCGAAAGAAATTTACATCCACAGAGAAATTGAAGAGTTAATCGCAATTCAGTCCAAGGATTACCCCATTTTATCTGTCATGGGCCCCAGGCAGTCGGGAAAAACGAAGTTGATTCGCAAATATTTTCCAGAACTTCCCTACTATGATTTGGAAGAAGGGGATAATTTTGAGATCATTTCAAAAAATCCCAATCGCTTTGTGCGGGATAAATGCATGGAGGGCGTTATTTTTGATGAATTCCATTATATCCCTGAACTCACTCAAATCCTTAAAACTGTCTCTGATGAGCTTTTAACGCAGGCCAACAAGGAAGGCATAACCTCAATTCCAACACGTTTTGTGCTCACGGGATCCCATAATTATCTTTTTGATGCAAAAATTCGTGAGACCATGGTAGGACGAGCAGCCTTAATTAAACTTTTACCACTGACCATCCAAGAAACAGGATGCAAAAATCCATTTGAACTTATGTATAAAGGTGGATATCCAATTCTTCATGTCAATGGTCGTCAGCCATCAAAATTTTTCCCCGCTTATATCGAAAATTATCTGGACAGGGAAGTCAAAACTGTTCATGGAATCGAAGATCTTAGAACCTTTCGTAAATTCATGGAAATTTGTGCATTTCTGACGGGTAACTTTTTCGACTATGAAACCGTATGCCGGACACTCGATCTCAAGAAAAAAACAGTCGAAAAATGGCTGACTATTTTGTATTCAAGTTATATTATTTTTTTCGCAGGTCCTTATCATAAAAGTTCCATCCAAAGGTTTGCCAATAAAGATAAATTGTATTTTTACGACACAGGACTTTGCGCTAATTTGATCAGAGGCATTCATTCACCCGAAGACATCAAAATCAATGGTGATTTCAAGGGAAAACTATTTGAAAATCTTATATTTTCTGAAATGTGGAAAAAAAATTATATCCAAGGAGAATATCTCGACCCCGCCTACTTTTGGCATGTGACCGGTGAAGGTGGTTATGAGGTAGATATGGTCATCCAGCAAGCAACCAAGCTTAGAGCCGTTGAAATTAAAGCCTCTGATAAATTCGATCCCCATTGGTTTACAAACATGCAAAAGCATAAAATGCTCCAGGAAGCCGATAAATATGTCGTCTATACCGGCCCCACGATGGATGTTGAAGGGGGAAGAGCTTTAAATTTTACAGATCTTGATCAGCTGTTTTTAAGATAGTTTCAACATAGCCCATTATTTGACCACAAACTTCAGTGCCTCATTTTCAAGGGCAACGTCAATTGTATCGCCATCTTTGACTTGCCCCTTCAAGATCATTTCCGCCAAAGGATTTTGGAGAGATCTTTGGAGTGTTCTCTTCAATGGCCTTGCGCCATACATCGGATCATAGCCTTGTTCCCCTAAGAAATCTAGAGACTCGTTTGAGATGCTCAGTTTGATGTCCCTTGCTTTTAAACGTTCCCTAAGCCCCACCAATTGAATATCGACGATTTCACGCATTTGAGAGCGCTGAAGCTTAGAAAAGAGCAGGATTTCATCCAGGCGATTGAGGAATTCAGGGCGGAATGCTTCCCGTACAATCTCCATCACCTGATCCCTTGCATTTTCCGCGTCTTGACCTTCTTTCAAATCAGCCAAAAATACACTCCCCAAATTTGAGGTCAGGATAATCAAGGTATTTTTAAAATCAACCGTATGACCTTGTGAATCTGTGAGTCTCCCGTCATCCAATACCTGCAAAAGAAGATTAAAAACATCGCCGTGAGCCTTTTCAACTTCATCGAATAAAATTACCTGATAGGGCCTTCTGCGAACAGCTTCGGTCAGCGTTCCGCCTTCTTCATATCCAACATACCCAGGAGGGGCTCCAATAAGCCTTGAAACGGAGTGTTTTTCCATATATTCGGACATATCAATGCGTAAAAGCGCGTGTTCATCGTCAAACAAAAATTCAGCAAGTGCTTTGCAAAGCTCTGTTTTCCCTACACCCGTTGGGCCTAAAAACAGAAATGATCCAAGAGGTTTACTTGGATCTTGCAGGCCTGCGCGTGCCCTGCGGACAGCGTTGCTCACAGCCGAGATGGCAGCTGATTGCCCCACAACGCGCTTACTCAAATGGGCCTCGAGCTCCAAAAGCTTGTCGCGCTCGGCGCCCAACATCTTTTCAACCGGAATTCCTGTCCACCTTGCAATAACCGATGCTATGTCTTCTTCACCCACTTGTTCTTTTAAAATACGCGATTCCTGGAGGTGTTCCTGCTCTTTAAGGGCCTTTTCAAGATCTGGTATTAAACCATACATAATCTCCCCTGCCCTACTTAAATTTCCCTGGCGCTGGGCCTGCTCGAGTTCAATACGTGCATGATCAAGCTTTTCTTTAATTTTGCGGGCTTCATGAATCTGCCCTTTTTCCTTCATCCATTCACTTGTTAGGGCCAAAGACTTTTCTTCTAACCCTTTTAAATCCTCTTTAATTTTGAGTAATCGCTCTTTTGTCGCTTCATCATTTTCCTTCGAAAGCGCCCCCTGTTCTATTTTGAGCTGGATAATTTTGCGATCCAGCTCATCGATCTCCTCGGGCTTAGAATCCACCTCCATGCGAATGCGGCTGGCAGCTTCATCGACCAAATCGATGGCTTTATCGGGTAAAAATCGGTCTGTAATATACCGGTTAGAAAGCGTTGCCGCGGCAACGATCGCATTATCCGTGATGCGAATGCCATGGTGAATCTCATATTTTTCTTTAAGTCCGCGTAAAATTGAAATTGTTTCTTCAACCCCGGGCTCTGGAACAAAAACCGTTTGGAAGCGCCGAGCAAGGGCCGCATCTTTTTCGATATATTTGCGATATTCAGCTAAAGTTGTGGCTCCAACGCAGTGCAATTCTCCTCTGGCTAGCGCGGGTTTTAGCATGTTTGAGGCATCCATAGCACCATCAGTTTTCCCCGCCCCCACAAGCGTATGAAGCTCGTCGATAAAAAGAATAACATCCCCTGAAGCGTTGGTCACTTCTTCTAAAACAGCCTTGAGACGTTCCTCAAATTCCCCTCTAAATTTAGCCCCAGCCAAAAGCGCCCCAAGATCCAGGGAATAAACGGGGGTATTGCGCAAAGATTCGGGCACATCGCCATTGACGATTCTTTGGGCAAGGCCTTCAACAATGGCCGTTTTTCCAACCCCTGGCTCCCCAATGAGAACAGGATTATTTTTGGTTCGCCTGGAGAGAACCTGAATGGTGCGCCTAATTTCTTCATCCCGCCCAATCACAGGATCAATTTTCCCATCCCGTGCGCTTTGCGTTAAGTTTTTTGCATACTTACCCAAAGCATCTAAATTTTCATCACCTTGCTGTGTCATAATTTTTCTCCCCTTTCGAAGAAGTTGCAATTGCTCATTTAACTTTTGTGCATCGTTTTTAAGTAGACCATAAACATTGGTCCCAGGCGTTAAACTCAGAGCAAGCAAGAGAATATCCGCGCCCACAAACGCATCTTCATTCTTTTGCGCAAGTTCCTGGGCCTTGGCAAACACTTTGGCCAGCTCCGTGCTTAAAAAAATCTGTCCGCCCTCAACTTTGGGGACCTTAAGCAGTAAATCGTCCGCCTCTTTTACGAGTTTCTCCTTTGAAATTTGCGCCTTTTCCATCAACTCCAATACAAGGGATTTACGCTCTTTGAGCATGTTTTTAAGCAAATGTTCAGGCAAAACACTTTGATGAGAAAGACCCAAAGCTTCCGCTTGCGCTCCTTGAATTAAACTTTGCACCCGGTGCGTATATTTGTCAATTTCCATCATGATCTCCTGTTGTTATTTATAGAGTCATTTTAACATTAGCACTCTATAACGTCAAGTGCTAATGTTAAAAAATCAACGTTTACAAAGTTAACTCCCCAGATCATTCAAGAATCCATCAATTCTTCCCCCACCAGTTCACCCCCCCCGCCGTCATCCTCAAAAACGACAGTTTTTGGGGATCTACCTTGTATTAATCTCGAAAAAACAATGATTTTTATTAAAAAGAATCCCTCCATAAGCTCTTTTGGTGCGTTTCAAAACATGGGGAGTGCGCAGGTTTAGGGAAGGTAGATCTCCAAAACTAAAGTTTTGAAGATGACAGCGGTAGGGGAATGATTTTGGAGGAATAGCTTGTGTGAAAACTAAGATTAAAACCAAAGAAGTATTGACACCTGGGGAGTTATTTACAAATTATAAACTTTTGCATGTTATATATTTAAAGTATGAATAACGTTTGGAAGAAAAAATGCACATTTCAAAAATACTCATCACAGCTCTATTTTTTATATTACAAGTCAATAAACCCCTATTGGCAAGCGAAACTACGCCATCATTAGGCGAGGTTTTGAAGCAAGCAAAAGCAGAGTGCAAAAAAACAGCTGATAATTTTCAAACTAAAATAGACGCGTGGTATGCAAGCAACTATCATGACCAGAAAACAACTACTTTAGATTGCATAAGGATTGACGAAAAATCCAAGAAAATTTTTAAATCTGCAAATTTAATAGAAGATAGATTATCAGAGGATATAAAGAATATAGCTCTTTTATATTATCACAGATGCATCTCAGTCCCCTTTCCAAAAGTTTGCAGTTTTAACGCATCAAATAACACATACTTAACCCCTATAGATGGAAAGATCAAAGATACGATAGAATATAAAATAAAGAAAATCTTTCCTGGTTACGAAGCCCGGATAAAAAGCTGTAAAAGTAACCAGCGATGTGAGGATATCTCCATAGAATGTGAATACACAATTGATAAAACTTTTAAGAAAACCTGCAAGCTATGGGATGATTGTATATCCGCAAAAGGTTCATCAAACTGCGATGGAGCAGACAGAAGCAAAGCAAAAGGAATATTTGCGATGGTGAGCGGAAAATACAAACGTGCTCAAGAAAAATTTCAATATTGCATCAAGAAATATACAAAACCAGTTACTTGCAATGAAAAAGATTCTATTTTTTCAAGATTTTCTAAAGAATACAAAGTTTTTCAGGACTGATTGACCCACTATATGAGCAACTTATACAACGAAACAGCATTCTCATTTTAACTTACGCTCCCCGCTCATCTGGCCTCACACTCGTGCAGGATCTCCATAGAACATGACCCTCTCAAACTACACAGTATTTATCTTTCCTGGCAAAATTTAAGGTATAGTCGACCTTAAGAAGCCTGCTTTTTATCCGGATAGGAGGTCCTCCCGTGGCGCCGCTTTTGACAAAATGACGGCGCGGGGGGAGAAACAAATTAAAATGAGAACTATGCCCCCTTAAAAGATGAACTCAGTGTGGATTACCAAGAGCCTGCCAAAGAGCAAAGGCAATGTCATCGTGATTATTTTTAGCTGCGTAATGAAGAGCTGTAAGTCCATCAGCTGCTGCTATATCTGACCTAATCCCAGGAGTTCTCAAAAGAGCTTGCACAACAGCCATATGCCCCTGATAGGAAGCAAGATGAAGTGCTGTGACACCATCATTTGTAAGTGTATTAATCTCAATCCCAGGAGCTCCCAAAAGAATATTCACAACTGATACAGACCCATGCGCGGATGCCATATGAAGAGATGTCCATCCGTCTTTTGCTTTTTCATTCACCAAAATTCCACGAGCGCTCAAAAGAATATTCACAATATTTACATCATTTTTTTGCGCGGCAATATGAAGAGGCGTAAATCCTTTTAGTGACCCTTTATTAACCTCAATCCCAGGGGTTCCCACAAGAATCTGAGCAACTTCTGCGCGACCATTTCCAGCCGCAACATGAAGAGGTGTATCTCCATTTGTTTTTGCACAATTTACTTCAATCCTAGGGAAGCCCAAAAGAGCAACAACAATCTCTGGGTAACCCATGGAAGACGCGAGATGCAGAGGTGTAATTCCATCTCTCGATCTAGGGTTTACATCGATTCCATTCGCTCTCAAAAGAGCCTGGACAGCTTTTGTAGACTTTGTCGCAACTGCGTAATGCAGAGCTGTCCGTCCTTCTATATCTACTTGATTCACATGATCTCCAGAAGCTCCCGAAAGAGCCTCTATAATATCTACCTGACCAATGACCGCTGCAAAATGAAGAGGCGTACATCCCTGCTTTGATTCTTTACTCACCTCAATCCCAGGGGCTCCCAAAAGAAAATGAACAAGGTCTACATGAGAATTTTTGGCCGCAAAATGAAGAGCTGTCTCTCCATTTTTTGTTGTAGAGTTTATATCAGTTTCTTGCAAAAGAGCCCCAACGGCTAATATGTCGCCTTTCTGGGCTGCAAGATGAAGAGGTGGTGCTTCTTGTTCCTGTACAATAAAAAAATCTCTTGAAAATTCACTTCCTTGAGTTTTACTCCAACCAAACATGGTCAAAAGCGTTGTTACCGTTAAAAATGAGAATATATTGATATTCATGATTCTATCTTCCTTTATAAGTTAATCTATCACAGATATACTATGGCTATCTTTCAAAAAACAAGTTTTTTTAATAAACGTTATTTTATTCAAAAAAGGCATGGTTTCGGGGATGTCGGTAGGTTACAAACTCCACCAATCCAAAGCCACCCGAAGGATCACCTTTATCACCAAAGTGGAGCTGTTCGAGATCTTCCTTTTCTTATCCCAGAGGGGAGCATTTGTGGAGGGAAAGGAAGATCCCCGAAGCTAAAGCTTCAAGGATGACCGGCGGGTGGGGGCATTTGAAGATGGCGGCGGTGAGCTGATGAGTGGTAAGCTCATACCCACATGAATAAGTTCACAAACAGGTTTTTGTGCTTGCATTTTCATCTCCTGTGAATTAAAATTAAAGAATAATTAACACTTAAACTTACAAGGATTATAAAAATGGAAAATTTTCTGCAGCCTGTTAAAGACCAATATGAAGCTTACCCCTATCCCCAAAGAAACCCTAAAGATGAATTAAAAATGTTATGGTCGACCTATGGCTGTAATTTGCTGGAGATGAATTATTACTGTTTTGGCGGGAAAGAGACTTTCCAAAATGGATTTAGAGTTCTCGATGCAGGTGGCGGTACGGGAGATTCGACGATTTTCTTGGCCGAGCAACTTCGGGATATGAAAGGCGCGGAAGTTGTGTACGCGGATATTTCCACAGCTTCCATGGATATTGCCAAGGAACGCGCCCGCATACGGGGCCTGACCAATATCACATTCATTCAAAAATCAATTCTTGATTTTCCAAAGGCCAAAGAAATGGGGAAATTTGATTATGTTACCTGTTCTGGCGTTTTGCACCATTTAGAAGATTCCGATGCAGGCCTTGCAGCGCTGAAATCTGTTCTTAAAGAGGGCGGGGCCATGGGGATTATGGTGTATGGAAAATACGGCAGAACCGGTATTTACCAAATGCAAGATCTGATGCGCTTGGTCAATGGAGACGAAGAATCAATGGCCAAAAAAATTGCAAATGCCAAAGGCGTGGTTTCATCTTTGCCCGCATCGAATTGGGTTAAAATGGCGGAAAATTTAGCCCCTGACCATAAAACTTTTGGCGATATTGGATATTATGATCTATTCCTGCATTCCCACGACCGCTGTTTTGATATCCCTGGTCTTTACACATGGATTGAAAAACAAGGCCTGCATTTAACAGAATTTGCCATCACCGAATGGCGCAATATGCTTGATCCTGAAATGTTTATCAAAGATCAAAACCTGCTTAAGATCGTTAAATCCTATGATATCAAAAAGCAACGCGCGATCATGGAAATTTTGGTGGGAAATATCTTTAAACATACCGTGTATGCATCTTCCATGGAAAACCCTAAGGCAAGTCTTGATGATTTAGACATGGTTCCTTTTTTCCACGGCATTTCGCCTTCAAACGTATATGAATTTATGGAAAATAACCCAGGACGTCAGATTATTTTTAATCATAAAAATGGGCATAAAATCACCATTAATCCACAACCTTACACAAAAATGATCTTTAAATACCTCGATGGAAATCGCACATTTAAGGAGATTTTTGAACAAATTCACCAAGATTTAAAAGATGAGACAGTTACAGATGAAAAACTCATGGTTGATTTTAAATCCATGTTTGAAACCTTTATTAAGCTGGATTGGATGCTCATTAGACACAAGTCTGTTTCCAAAATGCCAGAGCTTAATGAATTGCAAAGTCGCATGATAAAGCTGAACACCCAAGCTGCGTAACATGATCAGGATTCCATTTTCTTTAGGCGTCGTCCATTTTGTGGGTATTGGCGGAATCGGGATGAGCGGCATCGCAGAGGTGATGCATGGTCTTGGATACTCCGTGCGCGGCAGTGATATTGTCGAAAGCGCCAATGTTCTTCGCTTAAGGAAGCTTGGAATTCAAGTCTTGTTGGGGCAAAGGGTAGAGAACATTGAAAACGTAGGCGTTGTGGTGGTATCAACGGATATCCCCAAGACAAATCCTGAGTACCAGGAAGCCTTAAGACTTGGCATTCCCCTGATCAAACGCGCACAAATGCTTGGAGAGTTGATGCGCTGGAAATACGGGATTGGTGTAACAGGCACTCACGGAAAAACAACCACAACTTCCATGATTGCAACGCTTTTAGATGTGGCAAGATTTGAACCCACTGTCGTGAACGGTGGCATCATCAATTCCTATGGCACCAACGCACGTTTGGGCGATGGAGAATGGATGGTTGTCGAAGCCGACGAATCCGACGGAAGCTTTGTTCACTTACCGTGCGTTTTATCGATTGTCACCAATATTGACCTTGAACATATGGCCCATTACAAAACACCAGAAAATCTCATGAATGCGTTTGAGCAATTTCTGGAGCAATTGCCCTTTTGGGGAACTGCCATTGTGTACGCCGATCAGCCAAGGACGAGGGAACTCATTTCGCGCGTAAAATCCACCAATATTTGCACCTACGGACTTGAAGAAGGCGTGGATATAAGAGGGCTAAATATCGAAATTGGAGCCAGTGGCGCAAGGTTTGATGTGGAAATTAAAGGCAAAAAATTGATTGAAGGTCTATTTTTACCCATGGTTGGCATACACAATGTGCAAAATGCATTGGCCGTTGTTGCCGTTGCCCAATATTTAAAAATTCCAGATATTGTTCTGAAGCAATCTTTAGCGGCATTTGCAGGCGTTAAAAGACGTTTTACCAATGTTGGGACTTTCCAAAAAGCAACCGTAATCGATGACTACGCCCACCACCCCGTGGAAATTTCAGCCGTTTTAAAAGCCGCGCGTACGGTTTCAAAACGCAAAGTCATTGCCGTTTTTCAGCCCCATCGTTACAGCCGTTTTCAAGATTTATATGCAGATTTTAAAAGCTGTTTTAAAGATGCCGATGAACTTTTTATAACGCCCGTCTACAGCGCAGGAGAAGAGCCTATTCCTGGCATTTCCCACGATATATTTTCCCTGGATGTTGACCACCCAAATGCAAAAAGTGTGAATAATTTACAAGAGATCACCAGTATTCTTGAAAATCAATTAAACGAAGATGACCTTGTCGTATTTTTAGGGGCCGGCTCCATCACCCATTGGGCAAAAGAATTTGGGGAATTGAAACCAGAGTGACCCATCCGTGACCCATCATCTCCCCCCTGTCCGTGGCCGGTATACGTATCAAGCCGATTTAAAAAAGATTACATGGTTTCAAGTTGGCGGCTCCGCAGAAGTTCTGTTCAAACCTGCAGATGAGGAAGATTTAGCTTTCTTTCTCCAAAATACAAATATTCCTATTTTTACCTTAGGTGTAGGCTCTAATCTTTTAGTCCGCGATGGAGGCATTGACGGCGTTGTCATTCGTCTAGGCAAAGGATTTAATGAATACAAGGCCTCAGGGTATACCATAGAAACAGGAAGCGCTGTTCTTGATCGCAATATCGCAGAATATGCCGCGTCTTTAAACATTGGCGGATTAGAATTCTTATGCAGTATTCCAGGCACAATTGGCGGGGCCATTAAAATGAATGCCGGTTGTTATGGCACAGAAATTAAAGATGTTCTTTTATGGGCCGATATCATGACACGGGATGGAAAAGTGCAAAGGCGCACCAATGGTGATTTAGAATTTTCCTATCGTCATTCAAATATAAAAAATGACGAAATTGTCATTAAAGCCTGTTTCAAAGGATATCACGGGTCCCAAGAAAACATACGCTCAAAGATGGAAAAAATGCTTGAGCAACGCGCAATCACGCAGCCCAGCAAACTTACAGGGGGAAGCACATTTGCAAATCCAGACGGCGATTACAAGGCATGGGAACTCATTGATGCGGTGGGCGGCAGAGGCAAACGTTTAGGAGGCGCCGAATTTTCCAATCTCCATTGCAATTTTCTCATCAACACAGAAAATGCAACAGCGCAAGATTTGGAAGATTTAGGCGAAGAAGTAAAAGAGAAAGTTTTAGAAAAATTTGGAATTGAGTTAAAATGGGAAATACACAGAATCGGACACAGAATCGCAAAGAAATAAAACTTTTTTCCCTCGGGAGAAAGTCACAAAAAAAATGGAAGATGAAGCTCAGTTTGACTTCTTTTGCGATGCTTGGAATATATATTCTCTCTTATGCGGATTTTTCAAGTGCTTTAGGATTTTTTGGGTTTGCACTCAAAGAAGTCGTCATCGAAGGCCATGACCGCATTAAAAGCTCTGATATTTTAAACACTTTGGGCTTAGAACAAAAAACCCCTTTATTTTTCTTAGAACTTAAAGAAATACAAGGAAAAACCCTCAAAAATCCCTGGGTGCGCTCAGTTGCAGTTCAACGGCAATTGCCCGATACTCTTTATTTACGCATCGTTGAAAAACGCCCCTTAGCTTTATGGAAACAAGAAAAAGGCAACCCCGTCATGATTGACGATGAAGGAGAGCTCATTCACGCCCCCGTGCCTTTAGAATACGAAAATCTTCCCCTGATTGTAGGCGAAATAGCGTATAAAAACGCACCTTTGATCATCAAAGCCCTCCAAGAAGTTCCAGAAATTCAACAACGCGTCACAGGACTCATTTGGGTGGGATCCAGGCGATGGGATCTTATTTTAGACAAAAAACTCCAGATACAACTTCCCGAAATTGATTTCAAAGAAGCCTTAAAAAAATTAGAGAATTTGCAAGAAAAACATAAAATTTTTGAAAAAAGCATCGCCAAAATAGACCTGCGCGTCCAAAATAAAATCATTCTCAAACCAACCTCGGGAAAAACATTGAATTTACGCCAGGGCAAAGCCGTGGGTAAAAAGACTTGAGCAAGTTTTCTCTCATTTTTTAATTGACCAAACCCGCTGTTTTCAACTATATTGAAATCATAGAGTAATCAATAGAAACGAATACACGCCAAGAGAGAGCGTCTACATGGATGAGATAAAAACCAAAAGGCTGAGCTTAGGAAATGAGATTGTCGCCGCATTAGACATTGGTTCAACAAAGATTTGTTGCGCCATTGGGCGGCTGGAAGCCGATAAAGGCATTCGTATTTTAGGTTTTGGGTATCAGCTTTCCAAAGGATTTAAAGCAGGGACCATTACCAATATGGAAGCTCTTGAAAATGCCATTTTAAATTCAGTGAGCATTGCTGAACAAATGGCTAGGCTAAGCATTCAAGAAATTTATCTCAATCTATCTGGAAACCATATTCAATCTGAACTGATTGCCGTGGATCACACTTTAGGCCCTCAGGGCGTAGATGATGAAGTCCTCAAAAATGTTCAATCTATGGGATGGCTTGGCAGACAGGCTCCAGGCAGGGATTTAATTTATGCAATTCCCATCAATTATGATTTGGATGACCAGCGCAATATCAGCGATCCAGGGGGAATGTTTGGTCAAAATTTGCGCGCCCGCATTCACTTAATCACAGGTCAATCGAATATTTTGCGCAATCTTGTGGTATGCGTCAACCGCTGTCAATTGGATATCACAGGCGTTGCATTTGGCGCCTATGCCTCGGGAGAATCCGTTTTAATTAACGATGAAAAAGAGCTCGGCGGTCTTGTCATTGACTTTGGCGGGGGCACAACCTCTTTTGCCTATTTTGAAAATGGCCGGGTTGTTTGGATTGACAGCATTATGGTCGGTTCAAATCATATTACCCATGACATCGCCAGAGTTTTGGTCACGCCAGTTGCTCAAGCAGAGCGGTTAAAGACACTTTATGGCAGCGCAACAATTGCAAAATCAGATGAAAAAGAAGTCATTTCCGTATCTCAAGTCTCAGAAAACGGACTTTCTTCGATCCAAATCCCAAGATCAGCCCTGATTAGCATTATTCAGCCGCGCCTAGAGGAAATATTCGAGATGATCAAAGAGCGCATTGAAAGCGCAGGGTTATCGCGAATTTTGCACCAAAGAATCATCTTAACCGGCGGCGGGAGTCAGCTTCCTGGAATACGTGATTTATGCATTGAAAACCTCGGGAAACACGTGAGACTCGGGAAACCATTGGATATTTTAGGCCTGAGCGAAACATCAGGCGGCCCCGCATTTGCAACCTGCGCAGGACTCCTCCACCAAGCCCTCCATTATGGCAGCGCCAGAAAAACCAAAATGCTCTCGCCCACATCCTCTATTTTAGAACGCCTTAAAAATATATTCATGCCAAAAGCTGGATAATCAACACATCTTATTAAAACACCCCCCTTTTTTCTTAAGTAGATTATGAAAACAGGGCCCTGTTTTCTTGACTTATTATTTTTTTTCCCTATAATGAGTGAATAAACATAAAAATGAGGCGCGCAATGTATAGAAATGCATTATCTTATTTACAAAGCAATTGGCTAAATTCTCCTGATCGGAAACCGCTTGTCATTAGAGGTGCAAGGCAGGTTGGAAAAACTTGGCTTGTGCGTCATTTCGCGTCTTTAGCAGATAAAAAACTGATTGAAATTAACTTTGAAAAAGCACCTGGCAGAGCGTCTCTTTTTGAAGGAAATGATGTAACCCAAATTTTATTGAATTTAAGTACAATCATGAATGAATCTTTGGACCCTTCGAATTGCCTGCTGTTTTTAGACGAAATTCAAGAGGCGCCAGAGATTTTTGCAAAACTGCGCTGGTTCTACGAAGACCTCCCCCAGCTATGTATTATTGCCGCAGGATCTTTGTTGGAATTTATCCTTGAAGACCACACATTTAGCATGCCTGTGGGGCGTATTAGTTATCTCCACCTTGAGCCCTTATCCTTTGAAGAATTTTTGTCAGCCGGAGACAAAACGGGGCTTTTAACATACATTCAAAATTATCAACTCACCCAAGAAATTCCAAGTGATATCCACCAAACGCTTTGCGCTTTGTTTAAGGAATACATGACAATTGGCGGCATGCCAGCGGCTGTTTCATCCTGGATGAGTGAAAAATCTTTGCAAACAATTAGCCAAATACACCATGAATTGCTCTGGACTTACCGGGACGATTTTGCAAAATATTCCACGCGCATTGATCGCCATAAAATTGATGAAATCTTAAATGCCATTCCCAAACAATTGGGGCAAAAATTTGTCTATCAAAAGGCGAATTCTTCCATGCAATCGGCAACCATTCGAAATATTTTATCTCTTCTTGAAAAAGCAAGACTTTGCCACCCCGTTTTAAGCGTGGGCGCCAACGGCCTTCCCTTAGCAGCTGGAATAAAAGAGAAACCATTTAAAGAAATTTTTCTAGATATTGGACTCTCAAACGCATTATTGGGGGCCTATTTTAGGAGTCCTGAACCGTTAGAAAAAGTAGTCTGGTCCTACGATGGCGGTTTAGCCGAGCAAATCGTGGGGCAAATCCTACGCACAACATTCCCCTTTTACATCCAGCCCTGCCTGTATTACTGGCACAGGGAAGACCCAGGATCCAATGCAGAAATTGATTATCTCATCGATGATGGAGAAAAAATCATCCCCCTAGAAGTCAAAGCAGGCGCCACCGGATCCCTAAAATCCCTCCACCTCTTCATGAACCTTAAAAACCTCAAACAAGCCATACGCATCCACGCATCCGCCCCCACAATCACTCACATCCAGAATTACACACTTCTGTCCATCCCATTTTATCTGACCAGCCAAATTCATAGGCTTTGCCGTGATTTATCGAATCAAAAGCTAGGAGTAGGCGGAATATCACCTTATTTGAATGATTAATCTTTTTAATTTTTCTGTGTCATTTGTCTGAGCTTCAAAATCCGGTTTATACGTCACTTGATCACCGCGAAGTCTGTTGCGATAAACTTTGATCGGAAAAGAAAATGTTCCAAGGCCACTGGGCAAATTGACTTTACGTACTTCCATGTAGAGGCGATCTCCTTTTGTTTCGCGCCCCACCAGAATAACATTTGGCGTCATCATTTTGAGCTCATCAATAAAATCCAAGGCAGCACTCATATTATTTTGATCAATAATGATAAAAACCTTGGTTTTAGACAAAGGATAAGTGTCTACTACTGGTTCTGACTTATAATACTGACGATAATAGGGAAGGTCTTCTGCAATGGAATCTTTCATGCCTTCAGCAACTTTTTTGATCCAATCCGTTTGATATTGGTCATACAGTTTTGTCATATGAGATAAGTTGTCAACGCTTGCACGCCAATCTACGAAAATATTCTGATAGGCTATTTTTCTTTTTACGTCTGTGTATTTCTTTCCAAATAAACTATCGATAATTTCGCTTCCATAATTAGAATTACCCCCTTGATTGCCTCGCAGATCAAAAACAACTGTCTTATTTTTGAGTTTTGAAATTTTTTCATTAATTTGATAAAAACTTTTTTCTTGATCACGAGCTAAATCAAAGGTCGGCAGTGTGATCCAAGTTATTTTGGAGCTTATGTTTTGCATTGAAAAATCTAGGGGAGAATGATTTTGAGATTGTTGTTTTTTGTTCCAACTGACCCAAAGATGAATATCATTAAAACTTTTTGCAAACGCCTCAATTGCACTTTTGGGGGAGCTTTCTTTTTGAGCTGAGGTAAAGGCATTTTTCAAAACCTCATGAAATGTGGGATCTTCATCGTTATAAACTCCAGGATGATTTTCTTGAATTTGGGTGTACATAAAATCTAGGTCTGGATTGGGCTTTTGATCATGAGAGTTTTGGCAAGAGCTTAAAAAAACTGCAACTATGATCCAGGTTTTATTTGTAACTATTCACCAAAATAAAAATACAACCCAAAGTTGAATTATATTTCATTTTATCCTTGACGTGTTTTTGCTCTAAAATCCCCAATAGGAAAGGGTTTTGAACTTTTTAAATAAAGGTCATTTTGAAGGGATTGG
>CAIYWZ010000026.1 GCA_903930075.1 uncultured Alphaproteobacteria bacterium
CTGATCGATTCCAACAAAGAGGCAGGTCATGGCCGGGCGGATTTGCTGCTCATACCCCGCGCGCAAGGCAAACAGGGAATTATTTTGGAATTTAAAGTCTCTAAAAAGAAAGCGGACCTTGAAAATGTTGCACAGATTGCTCTGTCTCAAATCCAAACCCAGGACTACACAAGCAAATTCCCACAAGGAATGCCGATTTTGTGCATCGGCATTTCGTTTTATAAGAAGCATATGAAGGCGCTCTCCAAGGTTTTGGGGCATGCATAAACTTGATTTACAAAAAGCCCATGAGTTAGACGCGGCGTTTTTGTTGTGTTTGCCAGCGGATATCGCAGAGGAATTGAGGCAAAGGCGTTTGGATCAGAATGTGGAAGAAAGTGCATTTTTATTAAAACTTGCGCCGTTTATCGATGCTTTTTTTGAATATACCCACAAAAGCCCAGAAAATCTCGATAAAATTTTAGAGTTTAAGAAAAACTATCTCCAGCGGTATATTTCACATCATAAAACAGCAGCTGACCTGGAAAATAGGCTTGAAGGTGATCCATTAGAACACTACGCCATCTGGGCCATTCACACCAAAGCAGGCAGGGAAGCCAATGCGAAAAATCCAGCGTTTCATTTGCCAGCGAAAATAGACCCCGATCAGCCGCTCACATTACCTCACAAATTGGCGCCATTTCAAGGAAATGAACTCCGGGATCCGGGGATGGATGACCTGCGTGCAAGTGTGGAGGCGCATTATTGCCTCGTGTGCCACAAACGCGAAAAAGATACCTGCCGGAAGGCGTGCCCTTTGGATCAGAAGATTTCCCAGATGATTTTGGCCTACCGGGAAAGTCATCTTTTGGGGGCGCTTGCCATTGCCATGGTGGATAACCCCATGATTTTGGCCACGGGGCATCGTATTTGCTATGATTGCTCTGGGGGGTGTATTTTTAAAACACAAACGCCCGTGGATGTGCCGGGGATTGAATCGCTGATCGTTAAATCCGCGCCTTTTCCTGTGATTCAAACGCTTTCTCTTTGGAATCCGTTGAAAAATGACCCCTTTCCAAAAGCACCCAGTGGCTATAAAGTTTTGGTCGTAGGAGCAGGGCCCGCGGGCTTTACGCTTTCCCTGATGCTGCTCCAAAGGGGGTATGAGGTGGTGCTCATTGACGCGCTCAAAAACTTTGGCGGGGTGATGGATTATGGGATTACGCCCCGGTGGGATAAGACGAATTTAACAAAGATTCAAGATCTTTTGGAATCCTTTCCTTTATTCTCGTTTTTACCTGGGGTCAGATTTGGGGAGATGTTGACGCTGGAGGAGACTCTGGAGATGGGATTTGACCAGGTGGCCCTGTGTATTGGTGCGGCCAAGCCCAAATTCATCGGCATTGAGGATTCGGGGCTAAAAGGCATTCACCTGTCCAATGACTTTTTGATGGGGCTGCAATATGGCTTTGACCTCTATTTCCCCGTGGTGGTCATTGGGGCGGGCCTGAGCGGGGTGGATGCGGCCGTGGAGGCGGTGATGTATGGGAAAAACCGAGATGTGTCCCTTTTATACCGAAAACCCATCAAACAAAGCCCTGCCGTGCGGCAAAATGTGAAGGAAATTCAGGAGGCTGTGAGTTTAGGGGTGAAAATTTTAGACCACAGGGAGATTGTGGAAATCAGGGGAAAACACAGGGTTGAAGAGATCGTGGTGCGCCATTTGGAAACCACAGAAATCATCCCCGCTTCCACCCTGATTATTGCCGCAGGAACCGAGGCTACAGAGCAAATCATCCACGAGAGAATCTCCTATTTTGGCGATGCCAACCCTGCGTTTAGAGGCAGCGTCGTCCAGGCCATTGCCAGCGTGAAGGATGGGATCGATGATTTTGAGGCAGCTCTTAAATCCCGTGAAATTCTACCCAAACAGGGAACACTCTCCCCTTCCCTGCTTGAAGATATTGCGGAAGTTTCTGGGCTTTTAGAGCTGAAAATCAAAAACCCTTTGATTGCCGCCAAAGCA
>CAIYWZ010000027.1 GCA_903930075.1 uncultured Alphaproteobacteria bacterium
TTAAAAATTTAATCCTTGCAGGACTCGTGATTTCAACGCATAAGGTGCAACTTTATGCAAGCGCATTAGAAGAAATGATTCAAAGCACAAATGTGAATCATATCGTTGGAAACGTGTTAATGGAAGATTTGCGTGAGAATTTGGGGGAATTCATCTCTGTTCTTTCCCCTCAACCTCCGGCCTTTGGTCAAGGTTTGCGCTGCCCTGAAATCTATGGGGATAACCCCGTGCGGGATGCTTTGAAAAAAGGAGAAGAAACCGCCTCCTATACACCAAAATATGTTGTAGCTCCGGTTGTTTTGAACAATGCCTGGGCTGCGGGGAAAGAGCCAAGAAATTCCTGGGCAGATCCAGAAAATATATTTGATATTCCACAGCAGATTGAAGAAGGGAGAAGAAGGCCCGATACAACACGGTTTTCTCACGATAAAAAAGATGGGATTCCCCAAAATCCCTTTGGGAAAACAGGGTTTATCGGACGGGGTGAACTGGGCTTATGGGGACCAAATCCAGCTGCGGATCCGGTTGTGTTTCGCGTGCGTGACGGCCAGTTACAGGTACTTTTGGTGGAGCGCAGTGGTAATGAAGGCCAATTTGCCATTCCAGGGGGCATGGTTGATTCCAGAGACTCCTCAGCCAGCGCTGCCGCTTTAAGGAAGCTGCGTGAAAAAACGGGCTTACAAGCTGTTCAAGAAAAAATGTTGTTTCTAGGGGAGGTCTGTGCAGAGCACTTTGATGATCCACGGAATA
Organism: uncultured Alphaproteobacteria bacterium; assembly: GCA_903930075.1. Lineage (GTDB taxonomy): Bacteria > Pseudomonadota > Alphaproteobacteria > CAIYWZ01 > CAIYWZ01 > CAIYWZ01. The sequence continues at coordinate 751 of CAIYWZ010000027.1, forward strand.
CGGACAATGCCTGGATGGTCTCAACGGTTTATGCATGGCTTTTAACGGAGCATATCGAGGAAGGAGAAATTGAATTACAGGACGAGATTCTGAGCAAAAAATGGCAAGATGTTATGCCGATGTTGTCTGGAGAGATGAAACTTTGGGAAGGCCATGAAGATTTTGTCCGCGGCGCTGTTCATACGTTATTACAATACGACGCTAAATAAGGGATTTTTCTCATATTTTCTAACATTCAAAGGCCGCCGTTAAAAGCGGCCTTTTTTATTTCTCCTCTGACCTCCTAATTGTGCTTGACTTATCGTAATACTGTGCTACTATGATAGTACAGTGTTGCATTAGAGGAGGCAAATATGGACGATGACCATCATAATAATTTAGATGATTTGTGCACGGCGCTTTTGCTTTTGGAGACGAAGGAGGAGGCGTGTAATTTCTTGAAGGATTTGTGTACGCCCGTTGAAATGAGCGCCCTTGCGCAGCGGTGGAGGGTATGCCGGCTTTTGCAAAATGAGGGGTTATCTTACCGGGATATTCATGAGATGACCGGGGCGAGTTTAACGACCATCGGCCGGGTTGCCAGGTTCTTAAAGGATGAGCCGCACCATGGCTATTTAACGATACTTGAAAAATTAAAAAGGGTTTAAAAAATGAAAAAAACAATGATTGTGGTCTTATCGATGTTGATTGGTAGCAGCCTGATGGGGGTCGAACCTTTAAAAAAGGTCTATATTAACCAAATCGTGGGGCACATTGCCATTGATATCACCGTGAAGGGAATCATCGATGGATTGGCGGACAAGGGGTATGTTAAAGACAAAACCGTGGATATTCGCGTGGAATCGGCTCAGGGGAACGCGGCGCTTGCTGCGCAGATTTCGTCAAAATTTGTCAGCCAAGGAGCCGATGTGGTCGTGGGTGTGGGGACGGTTTCGGCTCAAAGTTGTTTGAAGTATGCCCTAGAAGGCAAGGCGAATTTGGTTTTTAGCACGGTGACGGATCCCGTTCAGGCGGGCCTTATTGAAGCGTTAGAAAAGCCTTCCCCAAATATATCTGGTGTGTCGAATTTTGTAGCCCTTGAGCCTCAACTTGAGTTGTTTAAAAAAATTCAGCCCAATTTAAAAACCTTAGGCGTATTATACAACCCCGGGGAGCCCAATTCGTTGAGCATTAACAAGCGCCTTGAAAAAATATGCGAAAGTATGGGGATCACGTTGGTTCTGCAATCGGCCAACAAAACGGCGGATATGCCCCAGGCCGCAACGAAGCTGGCAGGCCGCGTGGATGCGATTTTTATCAGCAATGATAACACGGCCCTGGCTGCCCTGCAAAGTATCATTGAGATTGCGGGGAAAGCCAAAATCCCGGTTTATCTCAGCGATACGGATTCGGTGGAGATGGGCGCTTTGGCGGCTCTTGGCCCCAATCAATATCAAGTGGGGGTGCAGACGGGAAAAATCATTGCCCGCAGGTTAAAGGGGGAAGATCTTGGCAGTATTCCAATAGAATTTCCGGATAAAACAGAGCTTTATTTAAACAAAGATGCCGCAGGCAAGATTGGTATTGAATTCCCTCAAGATATCCTGGATAAGGCTTCGAAAATCATTGGTGGGAGCGGGAAATGAGCCTTGCTGAAGTGATGATGAGCCTTGAAATCGGGCTCATCTATGGGATCATTGCCGTTGGTATTTACCTTACATTTCGTATCATCGACTTCCCAGATTTGACCTGTGACGGCAGTTTCGTCTTTGGCGCCGCCGTTTCCAGCGTCCTGATCAAAATGGGCCATAACCCGTGGATATGTCTGATCTGCGCCTTCATCGCAGGGATTCTGGCCGGTAGTTTTACAGGAATATTATACACCCGCTTTAAAATCACGAATTTATTGTCGGGGATATTGGTGGGGTTCATGCTGTATTCGGTTAATCTCCATGTCATGGGCGGGCTGCCCAATATTGCGCTTATGGTCTCTGGCACAATTTTTCATCAAACATCCACACTCTTGATTTTATCTTTGATTGCTTTGGGTGTTTGTGGGTTTGTGGGGTACCTTTTGATGACAGATTTTGGCCTTGCACTGCGCAGCACGGGGCAAAACAAGAGACTTTCCCAAAACAGCGGCGTGAATATTCAAGCAATGACCATCACCGGGCTTGCCTTGAGCAATGGCCTGATCGCCTTGGGCGGGGCTTTATTCAGCCAAACCCAGGGGTTTGCCGACATCGGCAGTGGCACGGGAACGGTGATTGTGGGCCTTGCGTCGGTGATGATTGGTGAGCGCATATTCCCCCACAGAAGTATTTTCATACAAGTCATCAGCTGTATCGCGGGGTCTATTATCTATCGGCTGCTCATCAGCCTTGCCCTTCATAGCGATGCGCTGGGGTTGCAAACCTTCGATCTTAACCTGATCACGGGGCTGATGGTGATTTTAATCATGTACATTCCAATGGGGAGTAAAGCGAGACAACATGCTCATTCTTAAAAATATCCATGTAACGCTTGGAAAAACCAGCACATTAGAGCGTAAAGTCTTAAATGATCTTTCTTTAACGGCAACCTCTGGCGAATTTATCGTGATCATTGGCGAAAATGGCGCGGGGAAATCAACGCTGTTTAATGTGATCTCTGGATTTTTGAAACCAGATGCAGGCCAGGTGATCCTTGATGGACAAGATATGCTCTTTATGAAAAGGGCTGCCCAGTCGGCTTTGGTCTCAAAAGTGATGCAAGACCCAAGGGTGGGCACCATGGAAAATATGACTGTGTTTGAGAATATGGCATTTGCCTTCAAGCGGGGACAAAGACGTGGATTCATGCCTTTTTTCAGCGACTCCAGAAGACAGTTTTTCCACCAAAAATTAGAAATGCTCGGTATGGGACTTGAATGTTTCATGGATGATTTGGTTGGCAATTTATCGGGCGGGCAAAGGCAAGCCATCAGCCTTGTCATGAGCATGCTGGCCGATTCTAAAATATTATTGCTCGATGAAATCACAGCGGCCCTGGATCCTGGAAGCAGTGAATCCATCATGGAACTCACATCAAAAATCATCAAGCAAGAAAAACGCACCTGCATCATGGTCACTCACAACATGAACCATGCCATAAACTACGGTGACCGGTTGCTGCTCCTTAAAAACGGTACGTTTATTGCCCAGTATGAGGGTCATGAAAAATCAAAACTTACCCTTTTAGAATTGGCGGGTCATTTTGTATGATGGGAAGTTTATGAATGACTTCGCCCAGAACAATTATGAGTATCCGTTACATAATCCAGTATATAATTCAGTATATAATTCAGGGTCATCCGTAAGATTCTCAAGCATCCGCCCAGATCATTTGAGACAAAGGGGTCATTTTGAAAGTTTTTGTGAAGCGGTCGAGGATGTATTTTTGGGAGAGCCAAAACTCTGCGCTCTAGAAAACTCCCTTACCCTCCCCAAGGCACTCCCGGTTTTTACATAGATCAAGAGAGCTTGTGGAAGGGTTCTTTTTGGGTACCGTATAGTGTATTTCTGAAATTACGACAAGGGAGATCTTACAAAACTAAAGTTTTGAAGATGACTGCGGTGGGGGGTGGTGAATCGTTACAAATAAATCATTTTTCCCTTGCTTTTTTTAAGGCACCCCTTATATATCTTTCATACTGCAAATAAACAATAGAAATAATCAACACGAAAAAAGGAACCATACTGATGAAAAAACAACTTAAAATGATTTTAACCGCCATTCTTCTTGAAAACACCCCTGTTATTTCAAGCGATATGGTGGGGATTGCAGGGGAGATTGCAGGGGAAAATAACGCAGCATCTTCGACGCAGCTCGCAGCGCTCCCAGCCCCCACGCAGCTCGCAGCGCTCCCAGCCCCCACGCAGCCGTCGCTTATTCAAGCAAAAATCAATACAGATGAACTCATTGGGAAAATTTGGTCCTATTTATCTTTGCCCCATATCGTGAATATGAAGTCTGTCAATAGGTGGTGGAAGAGTCAAGTTTCACAAGGGACAGACCATCTCAATCATCGTGTTCTGGAAAGAAATCTCAGTGCCCACTTAACAGAGGGTTCCACATTGGCGTTTCCTTTTCATCTTGCCCCCAAGAAGGTTGCCCAAATCGTTGACGACCAAAATGCCTGGGAGATGATTCTTCCTCTTTTAAAGAACGCGCGTCACGATGCCCAAGATCGAAAGTTATTCCTCGAACATTCTTTACGAAATGTCAAAGCCATTGATGATTTGAAGAATACGCACGGTCTGATGGATGAGCTTGGGCTTTCCCAGGAAATCCAGAATATCATTGGAAGAAGGGCTCTGTTTTTAAGGGATTTAAGGGGCATTGAGCCTACCTTGGATATTCTTCGCTCTAATTTGGGGATGAATATCTTTAATTTTGTAAGCAAGCAAGCAGATCGTGACCTTAAATTTTGGGGATATCTATTTATCGCCCAAAAACAGAATATATCCGCCAGCGTTAAAATGAATGCCGCAGGAGCATTAAAGGCGTATGGCGAAAAGTATTATCCAGAAGTTGCACACTGTTTGTTTTCCATCATGCGCGATTGCGATTTAGATCTTAGAGGGTACTATCATAGGGAATACCGTACACAGATTCGTTGGTGCGACTATAGGATTTCTGACCAATTGATAAATAGTTTTATAAAGCTTGGAGAAAATTATTATCCGAAATTTTTCCAAGGTTTGCTTGCCATTATGCAAGGTGAACACATCAATGAGGAGGATAAAATAGGTATCGCATCTTTATTGTTACGCTTGAGGGATCGTTATGATCCAGAAGGAACATCATTAAACCCTGAAATTGCAAAAATTCTTCTTTCTGTCATGGGGAATGGGGACTTAAAGGATCTCCATCGATTGGATGCGGCAATGCAGCTGGCAAAACTTGGAGACAATTCTCGACCAGAACTTGCCCAAGGCATTTTTGACATGATGCACGATTCAACAGTGGGGGATCTGAAGGAGATTTATGTGAAAAATCAGCATATTATAGATTTTCACGAAAAAGAGAGATTTGCGGATGCAATGCGTTCTATCATAGAAGATGTGGCACTGTGCGATGAGTATCGATTGAGTGCAAAAACAATGTTAGCATTTTTGGAATAGCTCCGCTATAATTTTATTAAAATTCACTCCAGTTTTTAACTACTTATTCATGAATTATTGTTAATATAATCTTGAAAGTTAAAAGTGAGGCGAGGGAAATGATGGGGTATTTTTTATGGGTGTTTGTGTGTCTTTTTTTGACTCACGATTTTTTATTAAACGGTTCTTTGGCTGGGTCTTTGGTGATGGGGTCTGCCCCAAAAGATTTACCCGTTGATGCACATTTTGCACACAGGGACTGGGATCTATTCCGGATCTATTTTTATAATGATAATTATTGGGGATATGATCAGGATAGACATGAGTGGCTCCCCGTGGATAAGCCTTTTGATGTGGAATACATGGCATTGAAGGGCGGGAAATGGGTCAAAGTCATCCCAGAAAATTCGATGATGATTCCTTGAATGAGGTGATTGATTGTATGTTAACTTTTTGTTTACCAATCTATGGTGGGATGAGAGGGAATGAATATTAAACAAAAGGAAAACGGATGAAAAAGTTTATTTTGAGTTTGGCTCTTATGATTTTGAGTGAGAACGTCTTTGCGAACAATCATCCTCATCATCATCACAATCATCATTCTCATCATAATTATGGCCCAAATTATGTATTTCCCCCAAATTATTATAGTCGTCCAAATTGGGCTTGGAATCGTATATACTATGATAATGGTCGTTATTGGAGATGGTACGATCAAAGGTGGATGACTGTTGATATTTCCTCGTGGGATACTGGCCGTATATATTATTATGATGGTCATTATTGGAAATGGAACAATTCAGCATGGACCATGGTCAATAATCCTGCGGCTGATCGTCCTGCTCCTGAAAAAGTGGATATATATGTAGGCTCAGCTATGATTACAACACAGGAAGATTTGAAAAATTTCATATGCACCACCATTAAGCTTACAGCTTCTTCGAGTGATCCGCTTTTGAGTCAGATTCATGATGATTTTAATGAATATCGAGTTACACAGGTTAAGGTTTATAACCGATCGATTTTTGAAAACTGTGGTAAACAATCTCTTCCTCCAAAAGATGCCCTTGAAATGGTCTCGTATTTTGACCAGCAGAGCAAAAGATTTAGGCCTGGAAGTTATCGACAAGCTCAAAAACTACTTCAAGATAGTCTGAAGAGTTTGAAAAATGATGGATTATAATTAAATTTAAAAAAAGGAGAAAGCGGTTTTGCTGAAACGTGTATTTTTGATCATCGGTTGTTTATTTTTCGGGCAAAGCGCCTTTGCGTCCATGTTTCCTCCAACGATTCAACTGGATGGGAACGTTGTGTTTAAAGACCAATCTCAACCTCCGCCCTATGTAGAGCCCTCTTACGTCTCCAGACTTGGGATGATCAATTCGCTCCGGGATGTTCGGGATTTTGTGTGTACAACATTACAGCTGACCAATGCACCAGCAGGCTTGACCGATGATTTGAATTTTATTTCAGATGTATTTGAAAATTACAGAGACGATCAGGAAAATATTTACAAGCAAAAGATCTTTGATCGTCAAACCTGCTATAAAATCAACCCCATTTTCAATATCATGAATAACCGGGTCTGCGATATGATTGTGTTTTTCAAAGCCCAGTCCAAAAGATTTCAAAATGGCTCTTACCCCACCGCCCGGCGCATCCTAGATCAAAGCCTTGCCCTCCTCCAGGCCTCATTTGAGGGACAAAACTGCGATTTCTTTGGCTATAATTCAAAGAGCTTTAATCTCTTCGACGAATAAAGCGGGTCCATCCGTTATACTTTGTGCCGAAAACTTGCGCCTAAAATATGAAGTAAGTACGTGTTAATTTTCCAACTCAATTTTCTCCTTGCATTTAAACATAAATACATCTATATATTTTGCAACATGATCCATAAAATATAAAATAGATTGAGAAACCAAAGACGATGACACGACAAAAATGGAATACGAGAGCCTTCATCCTTGCTGCGCTTTTGAGCGGGCAATGCGCTCTTTTGGCAGAAGATGGAGATGATTTTTCTGGGGGATTTTCCCAGGGCAACCCCCCTGGAAATGAAGCTGTTGGAAGCAAACGAAGCCTTGATCAAATCAGTGCGCCTTCCCACATCTTAACGCCGCTTCAAAAGGTTTGGCAAAGTGTCCAAGATACCCCCATGTCTCCTGAACTTTCCAATGAATTACAAAAAGAGGTGGCTGGCGATTATGCGTGGTTTGCACACGTGCTCAGGATGGTCATGCAAGAGAATAACCCGCATATTCAACAGAAATTTACCTCTGGTTTCATGCTCAAATATATTCATGAGGCCGTTTCTTGTGATGATTTTTTGGTTGTCAAACTATTTATTGAAATATGTCAAAAACATCGTAAAAATATAAATCATTATCGAGACACCCATAGAAATAGCCTTCTTCATAGGGCAGCCCAAAATGGACACGCGGAGATTTTTCAAATTTTGCTCAGGACAGGCGGGGATGTGCGTGCGATCAACGGTCAGCGTAGCTCACCTCTTTATCTTGCAGCCGAAAATGGGCACGTTCATATCTTAAGTCTTTTTCTAGATATGCCGGAAAACAATCATTATCATGAAGATGAAAATGCACCTGTGCTTTTGGGGATTGCGGCCGAAAATGGCCACACAGAGGTTGTGAGTCTTTTGCTGGGCAGAGGCTGGGATGTGAATCAATCAGAAGGAAGTAATGAGCTCACACCTTTGTATATCGCAGCCGAGAATGGGCAAAGGGGAGTGATTGGCGTCTTGCTGCAGGCAGGCGCAAATATGGATCAGGGAAACTATCAGGGAGAAAAACCTCTTCACATCGCAGCCGGGAATGGTCACTTAGAAGTGATTGAAGTGTTGCTGGAGGCAGGCGCACATGTGAATCAGGTGAATGATCTTGGGGAAACAGCGCTTCATTATGCGGCTTTTCAGGAACATGTGGACGTGATACGATATCTGTGTACGCATGGGGCGGATGCGCATCAGGAAACCCACCGGGGAGAAAAACCTGTTGACATCGCAACCGGGAATGGACGGTTACGATCAATTGAAGCTTTACTCGATTATACCAGGCCCAACCAATTTTATCCGGTTCCTTAATTAGTATCCACCGCCCTTAAAGCCCTTTTTTGGAGGTGAAGTTTTCTGGGTGTTTTGTTGCGAAGCAGGGGAGGCGGGGACGGCGGTGCTGGCAGCTTGTACTCCCACAATCAAACTACCAATCGAATTGGCAAGATCCTTTATTTTTTCTTGATATTGTGACAGCGTTATCCCACCTTTAGGGGGAGTCTTTTTCTTTGTTTTACCCCCTTTATTATTGATGATGGTGTTCATGTGATCGGCAACAGCTTGAAGAATAGAAATATGCAATCCTTCCGTGGCCTGGGTGCTGGCAATATTTGCAGTTGCTGCCTTTAAAAGATATGTTTTATAGGAAATCATTTTTGAGGTGTAACCACTTCCTTTGTCATTTTTGGGTAGATCGAGCACAGTTTTACTGTTAGAGGAGCTTTCAGCTGCCTGATTTCCTTTGGGGGGGGTATTGCCCTTTGAGATGGTATCGACATAGCCTTTGATTGCGTTTAAAATGTCAATATGAATCTTTTCTCCAAGGGCTAAATCCATGGTTGCCGAAGAAGCTTTGCCGGAAGATTTTCCCGAAGATTGACCAGGGGAACCTTTTTGAGCACCTTTACTTTGAGCACCTTTACCACTACCGGGGGGGGCCTCTGCCTTTGTGGCTTTATCAACCTCTGCAATATGGGTTGCAAGTTCGGTGACTAAATTCGCCAGCAAAATCGCCTTTGGTTTTTCTTTAGACTTTCCTTTTTTTGATGGATCTTTGTTTGAATTTTTAAGCCAAGCATAATATATGTCTTCGCAAACAACTTTCATCATTTTTTCATGCATTTTTTGGGCGATAGAAATGGGGATTTTGACTTTTGATTTAGAGCAATCAACAGGGGGGGGGCATGAGCTTTGGCCCGCTGACGCGCCTCCCATAGCTGCTCCCTTAGAACCCGCAGCTGATTCCTTTTGATTTTTAAGTCCTAGTCCTAGTTTAGCCATGCTGCCAAGCGCATCTGTTTCGTGCCCCCATAAAAATAAAAAAGAAAAGTAAAAAAATATTAATCTCAAAACTTTAAAATCCCCAGCTGGTTTACATTCATTCCAATATTACAGTTACATCATATAGGCTAAAAATAAACGATTGATTAACAAATATGAGAAAAATTTAATTTACTTCAAAAACTACATAAACGAAATTATGTAAAATAAATCGTCATCTAGAATAAGGGGGATCCCCAAAAACGGGCGTTTTTGAAGATGACAGCAGCTGCATAAAATATAAACTTGCGTTCTTTATTCTTTATTATACAATAATAACAAAATAACAAAAAGGTATCTCATTGGAAGTTTTGAATAGCAATCATACCCATTTAACAGCAAAGGTTTATGCGGTGCTTGGCGCGTTGGGTGTGATCATGGTGATATCCATTGTCAATGGAGCCTTTGGCGTTTCATGTGGGGTTTTCTTTGGCGTTTCCTGGGTTTGGCTGCTTATTTTTTGTGCCAATGCCTTTATTATGCTTATCGTTTTGCAACTGTATTTTCAAGTGCAACAGCTCTTTTTTGATAAAAAACGCACTCTCGAGGTTTTGGATCATATGCCCGCTGGAATCATGGTCACCGATGAATCCGGGGAAATGATTTTTGCAAATCGCTTTTATATGGACAAAATTTCTCCCCTGGTTCAGGAAGAGCTGATCCATCCCCTGCCCGTTCCGGATTCTATACTTGAAGTATTCTCCTTTCTCCATGAAAAAATATCTTCAGGTTCCAGGGAAATCCATAGGGAATTTCCAAAAGGACATCTCATTTTTAAAGCTTTTTTGGTGGATTCCCCCCCCCAGACTGTATTGTGGTTTTTTGAACAGATGCAGGAAACCTCCCATGAAACAAAATCTGCATTTAATCCTTTTTCTGTGGAAACAGCCAAGGAAGATAAACGAAACAATTCCCAGTGTGCCCAGTGTGCCGAATATGCCCAATGTGGTCAGTATGACCTTGTCTTCCAGGATTCCCCCACAGGCGTTGCCATTCTTTCCAAAGAAAACGAATTGCTCAAGGTTAACCGCGCATTTGCCGTGATCTCAGGGCTGCACGAAAAAGAGCTTGTGGGCAAAACCCTGGATGATCTCCTCACCCCTGAAAGCGCGGTCAAGGTAAAGCTGCGCCTAGATAGCCCTTTGAACACGACCCGTCCCCAAATTCCTTTGGATATTACCCTTAAAGATTCTCCCGATAAAGCCATTCACCTGTATTATTCCGGTTTGACCCGAGAAGGTAAAGAGAGCCGGCGGATCATTCATTTTATCGACAGCAGTGAAGGCAAAAAACTTGAGGCTCAGTTTGTCCAATCCCAAAAAATGCAGGCCATCGGACAGCTGGCGGGGGGTATTGCCCACGACTTTAACAATTTGCTCACCGCCATGATTGGGTTTTGTGATTTGCTTCTTCTGCGCCATGTGCCAGGGGATCAATCTTTTTCTGATATTATGCACATCAAGCAAAACGCCAACCGGGCGGCAACCCTTGTGCGACAGCTTCTGGCCTTTTCAAGGCAGCAAACACTCCAGGCCAAGGTCATGAACCTGAATGACGCCATCGGGGATTTGTGCGTTTTGATGCGCAGGCTCCTTGGCGCCAACGTGGACCTGAAGGTCATCCACTCCCCCCATATTGGCACAATTAAAGCCGACCTTGGTCAAATAGAGCAGGTTTTGGTCAACCTGTGCGTCAATGCACGGGATTCCATGACAAGCGGTGGAATTTTGACCATCCGCACCCTTCCCTACCATGTTTTAGAGCCCTTAGAGATGGACAATGAGATTATTCCCCCTGGAAAATATGTCTCCATTGAAATTGAAGATACGGGTTCGGGGATTCCCAAAGAAATTTTATCCCGAATTTTCGAGCCATTTTTTTCTACAAAACCCGTGGGAAAAGGCACAGGGCTTGGACTGGCAACGGTTTATGGAATTGTTAAACAAACAGGAGGATTTATCAAAGTGGAAAGTCAACTCAACAAGGGATCTATTTTTAGGGTTTTCCTTCCCGAATACGAAGAATCTCTAAGGCCAACTCTGATTCCGTTGGAAGAACAGGTGACAAAAACAGGCGGCGATCTTTCAGGCTCGGCTTCAATTCTTTTGGTCGAAGACGAAGAATCCGTGCGGATGTTTGGATCCCGAGCCCTGAGGGATAAAGGCTACCAGGTCTTTGAAGCCTCCTGCGGCGAGGAAGCATTGGAATTCATATCCAACACACAGGAAAAAATTGACCTGATCATCACCGACGTGATCATGCCACGGGTCGATGGCCCTGCCCTTGTCAATGAACTCAAAAAACGCAACCTGAATTTTAAAGTGATTTTCATCTCAGGGTATATGGAAGATTCCTTCCGCCAACAGCTCACCAGCGAAGAAAACGTCCACTTCCTGCTCAAGCCGTTTAACTTGAGGGATTTTGCCCTTAAGGTGAAGTCTGTGCTCGAGGGGAAAGATTGATGATCAACCGTTTTTAAATGCATAAATTCCTTTGTCAAAACCTTATTTCCTGTGGTATCATTACAAACTCAACATGAATAAAGGTTAAAATACAATGACATCCAAAGAAATTTATATCACCCGGGAAATTGAGGAATTGATCAACATCCAATCCAAAAATTACCCCATCATCTCCGTCATGGGCCCCAGGCAGTCGGGGAAGACGAAGCTGATCCGAAAATACTTTCCCCAATTGCCGTACTTTGACCTCGAGCAAAAAGAAACGCGTAAAAAAGTTCTTGAAAACCCCGATCAATTTGTGCGGGAGAATTATATGGATGGAGTGATTTTTGATGAGTTTCACTATGTTCCGGAGCTGACTGAAATCCTCAAAACCGTTTCCGATGAACTGTTGCGCGAAGCGAATAAGGAAGGCAAAACAGCTATTCCAACGCGCTTTGTGCTCACCGGATCCCACAACTATATCATGGATGAACACATCAAAGAGACCATGGTCGGGCGCGTTGCCATCATTAAACTCATGTCTCTTACCCTCCAGGAATCGGGCTGCAAAGACCCGTTTGAGGCCATGTATAAGGGCGGGTATCCGATTTTATACGTCAACGGACAGATTCCCCAAACCTTTTTCCCAAACTATGTCTATAACTACATCGACAAAGAAGTCCGCACCTTGCACGGGATCAAAGACCAGCTCAAATTTCAAGAGTTTATGCAAATTTGCGCGTCATTGACGGGTAATTTCTTTGACTATAAAACCGTGGGCTCGGCCTTAGGGTTAAAACGGGAAACCCTGGACGAATGGCTCATGGTTTTGCATTCGAGCTACATTATTTTCTTTGCCAGGGGATACAACAGAAGTGTGATGAAACAAATGTCTAAAGGTCATAAGCTCTATTTTTATGACACAGGACTTTGCGCCAGTTTGATTGCCGGGATAAAAAGTCCCCAGGATATCAAAAAAGATCGGGATGCAAAGGGTAAACTCTTTGAAAATCTTATTTTTTCGGAAGTGTGGAAGAAAAATTTTATTGCAGGGTATCACCTCAACCCCGCGGACTTTTGGAACATGACGGGGAAAGACGCGTACGAAATTGACATGATCATGAAGAGCGCAGGGCTACTCAAAGCCATCGAAATCAAATCCAGCGATAAATTTGATCCCCATTGGTTTGACAACATGCAAAAGCACCCGGACCTTGTGGCGGCTCAAAAGTTTGTAGTCTACACAGGCCCCACCATGGACGTGGAAGGCGGGCGGGCGCTGAATTTTACGGACCTGGACCAGTTGTTTTTAAGATAAAAAGCCTCCAGGAATACTCCTTTGATTTATTTGCCCCAAATCCAAGAATTTAAAGCATGCCAGAGGGGGTAGACAATGCGGCTGGCTTCTTGTTTTTGGGTTTCGTCTCCTGCGTTTAAAACAATTCTTGCAATCCTTTGTGCAAATCCGGGACGAATTCCCTTGCTTTTTGAGGTCTCTAATAAATAGGCAATATCCATGATTTCTTGAGACAGGGTTAAAAAATGATCTTCGGCGATTTCCTTGTCATGGAAAGATTTTTCTGGATCCTTGATATTTTGAAGCAACACATGCATGCAAGGTTTTTTCTCTAAAGAGCCACATACCTCATGGGCCAACAGAAATTCTTGACCACCCATGAAAATTCCCAAAATAAAACACATCCAGAATTTGATCATTGATTGTTGTCCTTTTTATATTTTTTTGAATTGTTTTCTCGTAAAAATACCACAAAATATAAGGGAGAGTTTTTGAACTCTCTCCCCGATCGGTATTTAGTTCTTTTAGTCATCAAGGTTCCACTTGCGGGATTGACATTTTCCTCTCATAACTTGGTTCCATATATTAATATCGCAGCCAAAGGTTAACAAAAGATTATTGGGAAAATCTTTTTTTAAAATAATTTTTCCAGTTTCATGATGCAAGGTTTTTTCAAGAACGCGCGCTTGTTTCTTCAAATTGAAACTTTACGAAAAAATTTGTCCAATATCCTGAGATTCTAGGAACTTCAAAGGGTAGCGGGAATGACTGAGAAATCCCACTTACAGCAATTCCTAGGCGCGGGTGTTTTTTAAAACATCCTCGATAAACTGGGCCAGTGCTGTGACGGCGCCTGTATCGACGGTATCTTCATGGGGATTGTGGGTTGTAAAAATGAGATCTCCAAAGTGTAATTTGAAACCGCTTTTGGTTTTAGAATATAACCCGTGTTTTTCAAAAATATCAACGATAGGCTTCAGTTCCCTGGGGTTGATATTGGATAGTTTCCCATGGGAGAAAACTTCTAAAGTTTCAAGATCAGCAGTGGAAAATATAATCTTTGGATAACACGCGCTTTTTTGAGCCAGGCTTTTTTGATCAGCCGGTTTTGCCATGGTTTGCGGAGTCTCCTCTTCCTCCTTCATACGGGCAAGCCTTTTTTGCGTTTTCGTGGGCTTATTTGCGAGCCCGATCATTTCTTTGGCTTCTATTTCTTGGATAGGGCCCGTATTATTCTTAAAATTTTCAAGAACTCTGTTCTCTTGAGGGGTAAAATCTGTGTTTTCTATATATGTTCCTAGAGCTTTTGTTGGGCTTAGACGCTGCAAATATATGCGTGCAAAAAAAGCGATTTTTTCATCTGCCGCGTGTTTTAAAGACTCAAAAAGTTCAATGGCTTTGGCTTCGTCTTTTTCCAGCCCCAGATTATTTTCATAACCCAGCAGTGTGGCAAAAGTGAGTTTTGACTCATCACACCCGGCGTTTGAATTCTGGATCAGGTCTTGCAAAGCTTCTGATGCGGGGTAATCATCGCTTCTAAACCCTGATAGAAAGAGGACCATGCGATTATGGCGGGCGAGCAGATGACCTTGATTTTGGGCCTGTTTATACCAAAAACTGGCGCGCTCAGGGGTGTTCATGTTTGCATACATGATCCCTAAATTATACTGGGCATCGACGTCTCCTTTTTCGGCTGCAAAGGTATAAAGCTTGCGGGCTTCGATTGCGTTTGCTGTGCATCCCCAACCATTATCCCATAAAATGGCTCTGTTGTAAGCGGAAATGACCGATCCATTTTTTATGGCTGCGTCATAATGCGCAATGGCCAAATCATAACGTCCCTTTTGTTCATACAAATACCCCACGGCTTGATGCACAGGGGTTTTTTCTTCTACAGTGACGTCTTCTTGGGGAAAAGAGAGAAATTGTTCATAAAGTTTGATGGCAAGTTCTGGGTTCTTTGGTGTCCCCACTCCATATTCACAGCACTTTCCTAAAAGATTTTGGTAATGATGATCTGGATCTTCCCCCGTTAACTCAATAAACAGATGAAATCCTTTTTTTTCATGATCTTCAATGATGGCGTATTTTTCTGAGGTTAGAAAAGTTGCCAGCCCATATTTTTGATCAATGCTTAAATATTTTTTATTTTCATAGGCTTTTTGTAAAAAAGGTTTTGCCTCTTTCTTCTTTGTCTTTGAGCCTTTCTCAATCAATAGTTTTGCATACTCAAACTGGGCTTTGGCTATATTTTGATGCGTTACATTTTGATTCAAAATATCTTGACTTGCGAATTTTTTCAATGTTTTAAGCAACGCTGGCGTGGACTCGATCGTCTCTCTTTCTAGGGTCTTCAAAAGTGTTTCTAAGGCGTTTGGAAAGTTTTCTTCTGCAGCTTGCCTAAAAAGCTCGGTGGCACGCAAGGGATTTCTTGGCATACCATCTCCATTAAAAACATACGCTCCAAAGTCAAAATAGATTTTCCCCCGTGTCACATCGATTGTGTATTCAAGCTGCCTATCCGCAAGACTTAGATTTTGGTCGCACCCAAGAGCCGCTTGTTCAAGCCATGTAAACGAGGCATCTATATCTACGGGTAATCCAGTTTTCTCTATCACTTCTGATTTTCCAAGTCTAAGCGCCGTTGCAAGCATAAATTGAGACGGAATATGCCCCATGTTCCCTGCAAAATCTAGCCAGTGGAGGAATATACCGTTTTCCATTTTTTTTAAAGCGCCGTAGATTTTCAATCGTACAACTGGGTTGACTTTTTGTTCGTAGATGTTCATCAATGTTGATTCTTGGGGGTGTAAGGTCATATCAGTTCTATTAAAAAATGACAGAGCTGTTGTGTTTTTCATATCAGCTAACGGCGTTCCTCGTAACTCTTCCAAAAAAGGCACCGCAAAAAGATTGTGATGCTGATAAAGACGCTCAAACTTTGTTCGGGCGATCACAAGGCGATTTTCATAAAAATCAGTGCGCGCCTCTTGCAAAACCACCCAATCCTCCACCAAAGAAAATCTGTCTTGGGCGCAGACGAGACTACAGCTAAGCAAGATCCCCAAAAATATTTGACGTCTTATGTTCATTTTTATGTGTTCCCTTTATTCATTCAATACCAACAAAGGTATACAAATATTTTTCAGGAAAAGCAATACAAATATAAAATTTCTCCCTATTTTTTGATGAAATCTTTGGTTTTTAGTTCGAAGGCTCCACAGCTCTCTTAAAATATCCCGCATGCCTGAAGGC
Source organism: uncultured Alphaproteobacteria bacterium (assembly GCA_903930075.1). Lineage (GTDB taxonomy): Bacteria > Pseudomonadota > Alphaproteobacteria > CAIYWZ01 > CAIYWZ01 > CAIYWZ01. Next base: position 16,957 of record CAIYWZ010000027.1, read on the forward strand.
CGCTTGAATAAGTTCACATAGCATGAGACAAAACAATAATCCAGGGAGTTGCTTTTGATAGAAATGATTGACTTTTTCATAGGATTTCGATATTCTTTAATCATAATAAAGAGGGTATTTAAATGATCAAATTTGTGGGCCGGAAGCAGGAGCTTAAAGCACTGGAAGATCTTTTTGACAGAGGGGATGCACGGATTGCGGTGATTAAGGGGAGACGGCGTGTGGGCAAAACTGCGCTGATTCGTGAGTTTGCTAAGGGTAAGCGTTTCCTTAGCTTTTCCGGCGAATCTCCCACTGAGAAAACAACGGAGCAATCGGAGCGGGATGTTTTTTGTAAACAGCTTGCGCTACAGTTGGGGAAACCTGTGCCTTTTTTCGATTGGTGGATGGATATTTTTTATTACCTGGAAGCAGAGCTCACCGATGAACCCACGGTTGTTTTGTTCGATGAAATCTCCTGGATGGCTTCCCAAGACCCCTCATTTATCCCCCAACTCAAAGAATGCTGGGACCGAA
>CAIYWZ010000028.1 GCA_903930075.1 uncultured Alphaproteobacteria bacterium
AAATAAAAGTCGGATTTTTGTTTTTTAATGGGGCAAAATAAGCATTGAATATCAAAAAACAATGGGGGATTTTAATGGCATAACTGGGCAAATTATTGGGGGAGAAAATCGGGAATAGGGATGATGCCACCCACCATCCCTACCAGAAGACAAAAGTCCCCATCTTGCGATAACCAACGGCTTTCCAGCCTGTGTTATTTTTATATTGTAATACAATTTATAATATTTTTCAAGTATTCCATTTTACGTAAAAATATTCTAGACCGGCTTCAATGGGCTGGCAATGAGGCCCCTTGACAATCAATCCTTCGATTTATCTTGCGGTATCGCACACGTTTGTTCATTCTTCAAAAAAAAGACATACGTCTACATTCAGGCGAATTTTTCGGGTCTGCCAGGGCCCATTACAGGATCATGTGTATCAGCTTAAAATGACGCGTTTTTGGTTTTAAGCGTTGATTTCCTTGAAAGCTGCCACAACTGTGTCCATGACGCTATTGATCTCTTTGGAATCGGCCATCAGGGGCTTTTTACGGCTCTTGAGGATCTTATATTCCAAAGTTTTTCCCTCAAACATCACCCGCCTTTGGCCATTCATCAGCTCCAAAACCTCTATGGTCTTGCCTTGCAGACGGTATCCTTTGCCTTGGTTTTGAATTTGATAGATGTTGCTTTGATAGCTAAACTGTAAATTTTTATCCACAACCCGTGTGTCTTTAGAGCTTAAAATCAACGCCAATTCCCCGGGACTATGGATCAAAGGCCTATGGGCATCAACCTCCGAGCAAGGCTCTTTTGCAAATCTTTTTGTTAAAATCTTTGATAAATTCGGGTAAATATTTATTGGCCTCTTCTATGGTGCAGATATTTCGCAACCGCAGCTCTTTCACCAAGGGGTCCTGGAGCGTTTTATTGCATCTTTCGACCCGTCCTTTGGCCTGTGGTGAATAGGCTCAAATCAGCTCGATTTTAAGCACGGTGAGCGCCTTTTTAAACTGGGTGTCTTGATGCAGACCATCCTCATTGCGTGTGGTTTTAAAAATACTGTGCCGGTCGCAATAGTACGCAAGGGGCCGCCCGTGGGCTTGGAGATGACTTTCTACGCACCCCATATACCCAAACATGGTTTGGGATTTTTCAAAAAGTATGGAGACGAGTTTGCTTGTGGCATCGTGGGTAAATACAATTAAACAGCACTTTTCACCCCGCCCTTCAAACCAATCATGGTAATGCTCACGCACCAATTCTATCACTTGGGCCTTGAACTCATTGGAAAATGGAGGTCTTCCACTTTTAGCCTTGGGCATCAAACCAGCGCTTCCCTGTTCTTTAAATTTCTTCAAAAGCCGCCTCACATAATCAGCATTCAGGTTTAATATTGCGGCTCCTTCTTTGATTTTCAGTTTTTTATCGATTATTTTTTGTAATACTTCGACTATCCATAAGGTCTTGTTGTACTTTCTTTTGTGATTGCTTCATATGCTTCATAAAAATCTCCGTAATTTATGTTTTTCCAACTTATAAATTAACAGGTTTTGGGATAAATAACAGGACCTTGCTTTTACCCCAAATATTAACTTTTATTTTTTTGCGCCTACACCTGCGCATTTTTTTCTTGCTATTTTTTTACAAACTCTGATACACATAAACATGTGGAAAATTATTAACACTTTACAAGAAGGAAATATTTTATGGATAGATTAAAAATAGTACTTTTGACAAGCTTTTTGTCATTCAACCTCCAAGCTTCAGACATGAGTTTTATGGATGCATGCAAAAACGATAATACTGTTGTTATGCGTGAACGTTTGAGGGAAGAAGCGGAATATAAGGCAAAAACAAATACGTTTGTGCTTTTGACGAAGTCTTTGATGGGGTATCAAGACCATATTTATCAAACCAACCATCTTTGGGAGTCTCCCCTTCATATCGCCGCTTACCATGGTAATTTAGAAGCTGCAAAGCTTTTGGTGGAATCTAAAGCGGATTTGGCTTGGAAAAACCGTATGGGATTTACTGCCCTTCATGTGGCCGCAAGCAAGGGGCATACGGAAGTTGTGAGACTTTTGATTGAACATGGAGCAAAGATTGATCAGAAAACAACCAAGGAAGGCTTCACAGCACTTCATATCGCCCTTTACAATGAACACAAAGATATTATTGATCTTTTGACGAAAAAAGACGCGGATAAGTCTAAAGATACAATCTATAAAAAAGTAAAGAGTATTTTCTCATCGCCTTACGTTGACAAGGCTGCTAAAAATGGATTTTTCCCGCTTTATACAAGCGCGGAAATAGGTGATATCGAAAGCGTTAAATATTTTCTTGCGCAAAATGCAGATATCAAAAAAACAGATCTTAAGGGCATGAACCCCCTTCATATTGCCGTTCAAAATGGCCACCTTGACATTGTGAAACTTTTGGCAATGAAGGGAAAAGGTTTGTTTACAAATTTTGTTGGCACAGATCATCTTTATATCAATCAAGCCGATAAAAATGGGTTTACTCCCTTGTACCTGGCGATCAAAAGTGTTAGGCAGGATATGATTGATTTTTTGAAATCCGCAGGGGCCAATCTTCATCAAACAAATGCTGCTGGGGAGACTTTCCTTCATCTGGCTGCAAAACATGGTCATACAAATGTGATTAGATATTTGCACGACATTGGCGCAGCGGATATGATCAAAACAAATAAGTCCGGCGAGACGGCGTTGTATTTGGCGGCAAAACACGGGGCTATGGAATCTTTTAATACGATTAAAGGTTTGGGTGCATCTTTGACGGCGATCACCTCTAAGGGGGATACATATCTCCATATTGCGGCGCAAAAAGGAGACACGGCTGCTCTTCAGGTTTTCCTTGATCACGGGCTCAACAAGGATGTAGTCAATCTTAAGGGAAATACACCCCTGCATATTGCCGCAAAGACTGATCAAGCGCTGGCGGCGACGATATTGATCGAAAACGGGGCGGATATGGAAAAAGAAAATATCTCGAAAATCACCCCTTTGATGTTGGCAATTCAAAATACTTCCCTTGAAAGCGCACGGGTTCTCATTGGAAAGATGGATTATACAAAATTGAGTCCTGATATGACAAAAAAGATTGCGGGCAATAAAAGATTATGGGGCTATTTGGGCACACATCTTGGGGCTACAAGAAACTAAAAAAGCCATTGTTTTATTCTGATGGGGATCTTGCACAAAATGAAAAGACGGCATTTGTGAAGATCTCCAAATTTTTATAATTTTACATCAATTTTAAATCAAAAAACATATTGAAATTAGCAAAACCTTAAAGTCCTTTTGATAAAATCTCTTTTATCAATAGAGGAGGTCGTCATGGTTTTAAAATTTTCATTTATATTTTCGTATTTATTTTTTTCGTTTTCTGCCTATGGAAGTTGGTTGTGTTGTGGTGATATAACAAAAGTAGAACCTCCAAAAACAACATATACGGTCACAGAAGTTGCGCAGAAAGCGCTTTATCATGAAGCAAAAGACATTGCTGTAGATTTGGTGACGGGGAATGTGGCAAAAGCTAAAACGGATGCTCTATCTGGTTTATCCTACGCCCTGCGCCATTGCAGCGAGCATCCAGATCTTGTTGCAAGACTCGCAGCAGAGGCCATTGATGAGTTGATTCAGCCTGAACACACGGATAAACAAAAAAAGGCCCTGCATATCAGTTATTTCCATAATTTTTTTGATAAAATTAACCTTACGCATTATCCAGATTTGGGAATGAGTCTTAAAAATCATTTCGACAATATTTTACGCGCAGGCCAAGATCAGCTCTCCCATGTGGCGTTGTTCAAAGAAGCATTAATAAAATTTGAAAGAAAACCAAAACCGGAAACAAAAGAAATTGAGATTCAAACCATGCCCACAAATTTGGCCTCAGATCTATGGTATTATGTATGGAATTTATCGTTCGTGAAGAGTTTTTTAGATTTATTGAAATTTGAACAAAAATAATCGTTTATTTTTTGCGTTGACATTCAATTCTTTTACCATTAGCCTTTACTTAAGGTTTTGGCCTTACGCGTAAAAAAATTAATAAATAAATTTAATTCAGGAGGAAATACAATGTCTCAAACACAACATGCATACGAAGAAAATACAGAAGAAAATCAACAAACTGCTTTTGAAAAATTCTCTGAAGTTTCTCATGAAGAAGATGAAAACGATCATGAAGAATTCGCTGAAAATTCCCAGGAAGAATCAGATCAAGAATCAGACGAAGAATCAGATGAATCTTTTGAAGAAGAATCAGATGAAAGCTCTGATGAAGACTAATTCAAACCATTTCGAATACATAAAAACAGGTGCTGCTTGCAATAAAAGGTCAATAATTTTCCATCATTGCAAGAAGCACCTGTTATCTCGTATTTTTTAAAAAATCCTCCTCATTCATTTATATTCATATTGAATCTTCTATATATTTGACTGTCAAAGAATTTATCTCCATTATATCTCAAGATTATTCCAGAAATTTTATTAAAAATTCTCGTTAAAATTAAGCGATCATTAAATAATATGTGTTTTATTATGAAAGGAATCAAGAAACTTTAGGAGAAAAGACAATGATATTAAAATCTTTATATTCAATGATTTTGATCGGGGCTATTTTGACCCCGTCACAATCGTTTGCGTCCTCGGACGTTATAGAATTTTCAATATGGAATCCGGGAACATGGTGCGGAGTTTGGACAGAACAAGAATTTCAAGAACTAGAATCAGAAGTGAAAAATGATGCGCAGATCGCTTTAAATATCCTAGAAGACGCTGCAAAAAATGGAGGAGTGGCTGTTCTAACGGATGTCGTTTCAGGAAATTATGCCAGAGCGGGGATTGATGCGATGACGGCATTGTCCTTTGCGCTGCATCATTACAAAGCAAATGGCAATAATGCCCAAATGGCTTTGGCGGCTCTATCTGGGGTCGCCAGCACGGTGGCTACAAATTTAGAGCAAAACAGCGGTAAAACATTAACCTTATCTGCAGGGGCGTTGGTCACAGGCATCATGACCTCGGTTGTGGCCAATAATCCAAGCGTCACGCCAGAGGTACAACTTTTAAATGTATTCCTGAGTTTAAAGCAGGCAATCCTAGACGATTTTAGGGACGATGGGAAAATCAATCTTTCGGATAGTGTAGAATACAAGCAAGCTTTTGATCAAGTATTTGCCGAAATTCCATCACTGATGCCAAGTGTGAATCCAACTATTATTTTAAATCTCCAACTGGCATTTGATCATTTGTTTGCTGGAAAGGGCGACCGGGCAGCCCTGATCGAGAGCGCAAAAATAGCACTGGATGCCTTTCATGTTGCCAATCCCACAACGCCGGATGAAATTGAGCAAAATACCATTGCAAAATTTGCAGAGACAGTCATCGATGGCGTTTCAGGAAATGGGAATGTGGCACAAGACTTGCAAGACCTGATTCGTCCGGGAATATCTGTCACAGACACGAACTACAGGAGCGCAACCACGCCATCTATACCTGGGGTAAACTCAAGAAAAATGAAACAATCAACTTTAGGAGGAATAAAATGACATTAAAATCTATACATTTACTGCTTTTCATCGGAACAACTTTGACACCTGTCAACTCTTTTGCAAGCGGTTTCTCATTATTACATCCAAGCACATGGGGCAGTTCCTGCTGTACGCAAAAACAGGTGTTGGATGCAGTTCGCACGGCTGAAGATGTAGGAGAGGCGGGTCTAGAAATCAGCCTATTTACGCTAGAAAAAGCCGCAATTCCAGTGACAATAGATTTGATTCAAAAAAACTATTCAAAAGCTGGAATCGATGCCATGGCAGCATTGTCCCTGGCCATTCATACATATGCAGAAACGCACAACAGCGCGCCCATGGCTTTGGCAGCTTTATCTGGGGTTGTTGACACAACTTCTGCCAATTTAGATCAAAATGGTGGAAAATCTTTGACGATATCTGCAACAGCTTTGGCAACTGGTGTACTCAACTCCGTTGCCTCTGCCAATCCTGGATCTACCCCAGAGGAACAACTTGTCAAAGTTTTGTTGATCTTAACCCAATCTATTTTGGATGATTTTAAAGATGATGAAAAACTCAATATTTCAGACAAAACGGAATACAAGAGAGCTTTTGATCAAGTCTTTACTCAAATTCCAGCATTGATGCCAAATGTGAATCCGAGCATTATTTTAAATCTACAAGCGGCATTTGATAATTTGTTTGACGGAAATGGGGACTCAGCAACACTGATTGCGAGCGCAAAAATGGCACTGGCTGCTTTCCATATCGCCCATCCCACAACGCCGGCCCAAATTGCGCAAAATACCATTGCCCAACTGGGGGATACGGTCATCGATGGCATTTCAGGGAGTGCGAATTTGAGCGCAGATATGACGGGGCTTTCATCCACTTTATCCGCTTTGCAACCGGCAGCATCGGATCAATCGGCCCAGGCAACCCAAATACGCGCAGGCCTTGCCATTATTCAAGGCGCCCTACAAGTTGGAGCAGGGGTTGTGGAACAAAAAGAACAGCAAGCTCTTATTATATCTCCTGTATTAACGTCTGCACCGACAACAACAAATTCGCTCAGCTGAAGTTTGTTAACTAAATGTTAATCATTACGTTGTCATATGTTATTAAATAAGGCTTATTTTCTGCAAGCAGGGCCGCAAAGTGGTGGCATTGCTTGCGAATAAGTGAAATTAGATGTAGAATAAATAACATATCATCAACGAAAAGGTGAAAAAGGATAAAAAAATGACGGTTAAAAAAAATAATTTAAAAAATGTATTGATGTTGTTTGGTTTCGTCCTTTTAAATTTCACCTTTCTCGTTGATGTTTATGCCCAAGAAAAAATGCAAAATTCAAAAGAGACAATTCTTAAGTATGAAGAAGGTGTATACGTACAAGATTTGGAAGACAAGCCTGCCAAAAAAAATATTGAGTATTTTGAAGGGCTTGATGGTGACGATGAGCTCATGCAGGAATACGAAAATATGGAAAAAAACAAAATATAAAACGTAAAGGTAAAAAAAAGTGAATTTTTTGTATCAATATCATGACTTAGGTCTCTTTAATATGGCGGTTTCTAAAACCTTTGCAGGTATGGCAAAATCCTTTCTTGAAAGCTCTGATTTTCCTCTCTCCCAGCTCCATAGCATTAAAGCATTGGCCGCGGAGCTTGATGCCTTTGAAAGAGTTTCGGGAAAATTAGAAAAGCCCACGTTTGGAATCGAGTCGATCAAGATCGCTGAAAGAAACATCAAAATTTCGGAGGAAACTGTTTTCACTCATCCCTTTTGTTCCCTCAAACATTTTGTGAAAAAAGAAGGAAAGGTTTCAAAAAAACGAGACAAACTCCTGATTGTTGCTCCCCTTTCAGGGCACTTTGCAACGCTTTTGAGAGACACTGTTTTTGCCCTTTTGCCCCATTATGATGTTTTTATCACCGACTGGGAAGATGCCTCCAATGTCCCTTTGAGCCAAGGTTCCTTTGGATTGGATGATTATGTTCAATATTTGCTTGATTTTTTCAAACATTTGGGAGGAGACGCCCATGAAAAGATACATGTTTTGGGGGTTTGTCAACCCGTTGTTCCAGTGCTGATCGCAACCGCCCTCACTCACCAATTGAATCTTGATTTTAAGCCCAAATCCATGATCCTCATGGGCGGGCCCGTGGATACAAGAATTAGCCCCACAAAAATCAATGAAATGTCTAAAAGTAGTCCTTTAAGCTTTTATAAAGATTATATCGTTAGTGAAGTTCCGCCTTATTATAAGGGCGCTGGCAGGCGGGTTTGCCCTGGATTTGTCATGCTGATGACGTTTATGAGCATGAATCCAGACAAACATTTTAAATCTTATCTGAACTTTGTGGAAGATAAAAGCGAAGGAAACGAGGAAAAAGTTGCTAGCCATCAGAAATTTTATAACGAATATTTGGCCGTGATGGATTTGCCCGAAGAATATCTTTTGGATTCTGTTCATCACTGTTTTCAAGAACACACGCTCCCTAAGGGGCTTTACGAATGGAAGGGGATAAAAATTGACCTCTCCTCCATCACGCAAACGGCTCTTTTAACCATTGAAGGTGAGCATGACGATATTTCAGGGCTTGGCCAAACCAAAGCTGCCCATGACCTTTGCTTCAATATCCCCCAAAATTTACAGCATCATTATCAAAATCCAGATGTGGGACACTATGGCATCTTTTCCGGGCACAGGTGGCGCGAGATCATCTCACCTAAAATTGTTGAATTTACCCAAAAAATAAAAGAAAGTTAAACATATGACACGTATCGCAATTGTAACAGGAGGCACAAGGGGGATTGGAGCCGCCATTTCCCTGGCTCTTAAAAATCAAGGACACACCGTGATTGCCACCTATCTTTCTAACAAAGAAGCGGCCGCGGAATTTGAAGCAAAAAACGAGATCATTACGAAATCCTTTGACGTGGCCTCTTTTGATGCCTGCCACGAGATGGTTGAAAAAATCACCCATGAGCATGGTCCCGTGGATATTCTTGTCAACAACGCAGGGATTACAAAAGACACCATGCTCCACCGTATGCAAAAAGACCAATGGAATGATGTGATCGCGGCGAATTTAACATCATGTTTTAACATGTCAAGGGCTGTGATCGAATCCATGCGCGCCAGGCTTTATGGGCGTATCGTGAATATCAGCTCCATCAATGGGCAAAAAGGGCAGGCAGGCCAATGCAACTATGCCGCGGCCAAGGCAGGTTTGATTGGGTTTTCCAGGGCCCTTGCCCAGGAATCTGGCTCCAAAGGCATCACCGTCAACGTCATCGCCCCAGGGTATGTGGACACCGATATGATCAAAGCCGTTCCCCCCCATGTTTTAGACCAAATCGTGGACCAAATCCCTGTAAAACGCCTGGCCACAGCCCAGGAAATTGCCGATGCGGTTGTGTATTTAACCGGCGATCAAGCCTCTTATATCACAGGGGCCACCCTTTCGATTAACGGAGGGCTGTATTTTTCATGAAGGCGCAAATCTTCTTTTTTACATTGTTTCGCGGGGAAAAAGTTGGGCAGGACAGCTTTGGAAACATCTATTATAAAACACGGCGTTTTTGGAAAAAAGAAAGGCGATGGGTGATTTATAAGGGGCTTACCGAAGCCTCCAAGGTTCCCCCGGAATGGTTTGGCTGGCTTCATTTTACCAATGATGCACCCTTATTTTCAAAACCCCACCCTTGGGTCAAAGCCCATACCCCCAACTTGAGCGGGACAAAAAGTGCTTATATTTATCCAAGCTCCATAAAAGAGATTCCAAAACGACAAATTTATGGTATAAAGTTTTGGACGCCTGATTCCATGAATGAAACAAAAGAAAGGAATGAATAATGTCGTCTTCTGAAAACTCTTTATTTGAAACGCTCCTGGGAGCATTTATCCTCGGGATTGCGCTTTTTTTGTTTGGCTATTCCTATATCAAAACATCCCAGGGCATAGAAGGGGGATACTCCCTTATTGCAAGGTTTTCCCGAATCGATGGCATGGGCGTGGGCGCGGACGTTAAAATCAGCGGCATTAAGGTGGGGCGCATTGAATCACTCACCTTGAATCCACAAAATTATATGGCCGAGGCCAAACTTAAAATCAATAAATCGATCATGATCCCCAAAGATTCCTCCGCTGAAATCGTGGGTGAAGGGTTGCTGGGCGCAAAATACGTCTCCATTTCCGTGGGCGGCAGCGATACGGGGTTGAAAGAAGGCGAAAAAATCACCAACACCCAAGGATCCATCAGCATTGAATCTCTCATCAGCAAATATATGTTTTCCTCCAAAGACGATAAAAGTAAGGCCAAATGAAATATATACTTCTTTTATTACTCGCGTTTCCTCTCTATGCTCAAGAGTCTACCGATACCTCTGATACGCAGGCTCCCTTGCTTGGCATTCCCGTGGTCACACAAAGCGTGCTTCTGCAAGTCCTGGACAAAATCACCGGCCGCATGAGTACGCTTCATGCAAAAAAAGGAGAGATCACAACCTTTGGAAAGTTAAATATTTTGGTCAAACACTGCCAAAAATCCCCCCCCGAAGATCCACCCGAATCCAAGGCATTTCTTGAAATATGGGATGAAAAAGACGGACAAAAAACAATCCTTTTCTCCAACTGGATGTTCTCCTCCAGCCCCTCTCTCTCCACCCTCGAACACCCCGTCTACGGCGTGTGGGTCAAAGAATGCGTGGAAGAGATTAAGCCTTAGCCCCGGCTTGTTCGAGAAGTTTTATCATTGCCGAGTTTCTTTGCGCTCTGGCTATATCAAGTGAAGTGATTCCATCCTTGTTTGACCGATTGATTTTCGCGCCTTTTTGGATCAAAAATTTTACAACCTCTAAGTGTCCTTTTTGTATAGCCACAAAAAGAGCACTAGATCCATCGGGCATTTCCTGGTTAATATCGGCTCCTTTTTCAACTAAAGCTTTCACGATATTTAAAAGACCTTTGTACGTGGCCATAAGAAGAGGCGTGACTCCATCGGGTTTTGACGGGTTGATCTTCGCGCCTTTCTCAAGCAAAAAATTCACGACTTCTAACTGTCCCTCTTGGGCAGCCATAAAAAGGGGTGTAACTCCATCAGGTCTTGATTGATTGATATTTCCACCTTTTTGGATCAAGGCTTTCATGATTTCCAAATGCCCACTTTCCGCAGCAACGAAAAGAGCAGTGCTTCCGTCATGATTTAGTTTTTTGATGTCCGCTCCTTTTTCAATTAGAAAATTTATGATATCTAGATGTCCCTCTTGAGACGCACCCAAGAGAGGAGTGTTTCCATCCTTGTTTGCCTGATTAATATCCGCACCTTTCTCGAGTAAAAGCTTTACAACCTCTAAGTGTCCAAATACCGTCGCCACGAAAAGAGGAGTTATTCCACCTGATTTTGCCTGATTAATATCGGATCCTTTTTCGAGCAAAAGCTTCACGAACTCTAAATTTCCATCATACGCTGCCATATAAAGAGCAGTAGATCCGTCCGGCATTGTCTGATGAATATTCGCACCTTTCTCAAGTAAAATTTTTAATATTTCTAAATTATTATTTTGTGTAGATATAAAAAGAGGGGTTCCTCCATCTGTTCTTGACTGATGGATATCGGCTCCTTTTTCAAGTAGGATCTTCACGATCTCTAAATGCCCATTTTGCGCAGCAACAAAAAGGGGAGTTGCGCCGTCTTGGCTTGCCTGATTGATATGGGCTCCTTTTTCCAGTAGAAACCTTACAACTTCTGGATATCCCTCTTGAGATGCAAGAGAAAGAGGAGTCGCTCCCTCTCTATCGGCATGATTAATATCTGCGCCTTTTTGGGCTAGAAGCTTTACAATCTCTAATTGCCCTGATATTGACGCCCACCAAAGAGGAGTTGCACCATTCTCGTCTGATTTATCAATGTCACCATCTTTTTCAAGAAATTTTTTAACTTCCTCGATATTTTTATTTAAAATTGCAGATGTAAGATCGGATTGTTTTTGTGAGAATAAATGACCTTTAAAAAAAAAGACTAAAGAAGCAAAGAGAAACAATTATTTTAAACATAAGTAAAAATCCTATTTTTATATTGAAATATAATCGTTATTTATCACGATATTTCGAATAAGTCAAATGCAAATGTAACTATGTAGGCGCAAAAAAGTAAAGTTAAGATTTGTGCAAAAAATAAAAGTTAATATTTGGGGTAAAAGCAAGGTCCTGTTATTCATCCCAAAACCTGTTAATTTATAAGTTGGAAAAACATAAATTACGAGAGATTTTTATGAAGAGTATGAAGCAATCACAAGAGACGCGCACAACAGGACCTTATGGATAGTCGAAGTATTACAAAAAATAATCGATAAAAAACTGAAAATCAAAGAAGGAGCCGCAATATTAAACCTGAATGCTGATTATGTGAGGCGGC